>DYEN01000013.1 GCA_020725705.1 Anaerolinea sp. | reverse complement strand
CCCCAGGCCCGCCGGGGTTCGCTCAGGCTCTATCGGGAATTGAGCCAGCAGATCTGGGGAAAGAGGAGCATATGGCCGATCGAATCCCAGTGCTGATCACCGTCGAATTCAGCGACGCGCTGCTCGATACGTTCCGTGCCGTTTCGGAGCGCATCGAGCTGTATTATTACCCGGCACGGACGGCAGAGGAGGTCCCCGACGACATCTGGGCCAGGGCGGAAGTGCTCTACACCAGCACCGCGATCCCGGAGCCGCAAGAGGTCCCAAACCTGCGCTGGATCCACGTTCACTCCGCCGGTGTCGACCATCTGCTCACGCAGCCGATCGCCGAGGCCGAGCAGATCGTCATCACGAACGCCAGCGGGATTCACGCCACCAACATGGCCGAATACGCGTTCATGATGATGCTGGCGTTGGGGCACCGCCTGCTGGATGCGCTGCGGCTGCAAAGCGCGGCGGAGTGGGCCAGCGGCGAGAAGTGGCAGGCGCTGATCCCGCTGGAGTTGCGCGGCAGCACGCTGGGGATCGTGGGCTATGGCAGCATTGGCCGCGAGATCGCGCGGCTGGCGAACGCGTTCGGGATGACGGTGCTGGCCGTCAAGCGGGATGTGCTCACCCCATCCGACGATCAAAACTATGCGCTGCCGGGGACCGGGGACCCTACCGGCGATCTGTTCAGCCGGCTCTATCCGCCCGAAGCGCTGTGCACGATGGTTCGTGAGTGCGACTTTGTGGTGATCACAACGCCGCTCACCGAGGCCACGCGGCTGATGTTCAACGCCGACGCCTTCGCCTCGATGAAGCCGACGGCCTACCTGATCAACGTCGGGCGGGGCGGCGTGGTGGACGAAGATGCGCTGCTCGCGGCGCTGCAAGCGGGCACGATCGCCGGGGCGGCGATGGATGTGTTTGCCGCCGAGCCGCTGCCCGCCGACAGCCCGTTGTGGAAGCAGCCTAACCTGATCATCACGCCGCACATCTCGGGGATGTCGGCCACCTATGCGGAGAAGGCGGCGGCTCTGTTTGTGGAGAACCTGACGCGCTATGTGGCGCGGCGCGACCTGCTCAACGTGGTTGATCGCTCGCAGGGCTATTAGCGGTGGGGGCGCAACCTCGCCGCCCAGGTGCGCGTAGTAGGTAGTAGCGATTGTTTAGCGGAAGCGAGTTCGTTTGGAGAGAATGACCATGGCAAAGGCAAGAACACGTCCACAAGCCCGGGCGCCTGAAGAGAAGCAGTCGCCCTTCAGCGCCTTCTTGAAGCATCAGCAGAACGCGCTTGAAGAAACAGGGAAAGCTTTCGTATCGCTGTTTCCGCCGGAGTTCCGCGAGCACACGAAGAAGGCGATGGAAGAGAACAAGGCCAGCTTCGAAGTGCTGTGGGACGGCCTGATCGACGGCCTGGAGCGGGGCCTGGAAAAGCTGCGCCCGGCGCCCAAGAGCGAGACGCCTCCCCAGGCAAAGGTCAAGGTTGACGTCGAATAGCCGGAACGCCACCCGCCCCGCCCGAAATAAAGACGCCCTGTGCCACGGCACAGGGCGTTGAGTTGACGAGACGTTAATCGACTAGCTGCCGAGCCGCACGACGTCCGCCGCCTGCGGCCCCTTCGGACCCTCAGTAATCGAGAACTCGACCCGCTCCCCCTCTTCGAGGTTGCGGTAGCCTGTACCGGAGATGGCGCTGTAGTGGACAAACACGTCGGGGCCGTTTTCGGGCTGGATGAAACCATAGCCCTTCTGGGCGTTGAACCACTTGACTACGCCGGTAAGACGTTCTGACATGTTGGTGGTACTCCTTGTTGTTCTAGAACTGTGAACATGTGGCGCGGGTTCGGCCCCAAGAAACATCTCGCACCCGGGGACTGTTGGTACGATCCACCGGGTGCGTCTGAGTCGATGCCGGTCATGCCAACAACCTGCTTCCACATTCGTTCATTGTAAACTGAGCTGCGGGCGCTGTCAACCGGTGGATAGAGTACCTTTTGACTATATGCTTAGGTCAATGTGCGTTGCCCGATAACAGCAAACGCAAGAAGGCCAGGCCGCTCAGCCCCAAGCCAATAGCGCTGAGAATGTACTCGCCCCCCACGTACAGGATCGTGGTTGAAATCAGCAACGCCCCGAAGACCACCGCGTGCGTGGTGCGCTGGGGCGCGCGCTCCAGCGCGGCCAAGCGGCGCTCTAGATCGGGCGCGGGCACGGCGCGCACCACCAGGTCGCCGTGATCGGCCCGCCGCAGCACGTCCTCGGCGACCAGCGGAAGCTGAACCGTCCGGCGCAGCAGCTCCAGACCGGACTCGCGCAGTGCCGTTCCCTGCTCGCCCGCCAGCAGCGCCAGCAGCGCGCCCGGATGCAGCAGGTCTCGCAGCGACAGCCCGCCGGGCATCGCGCCCGCGTCCGCACCGATCAGCACGCGCTTGACGAAGGGCAGAATCTCGTGCCAGGGGTCATAGTCCGGGTCAAGACCGGTCGCCATGCCGGTCAGGATGCCAACCGCCCGCGCCAGATAGAGGAAATCCTGCGGGACCTGAAACGGGAGAGAAAAGAGCAGGTCGCTGAACTCGCGAGCCAGGCCGGCTGCTTCGGAGAGGGGCATCGCGCTGATCTCGGCCATAGTCAGCCCCCAGACGCGGTCGAAGGCGGCGCGGGTGGCCGCTTCGATCCGGTCGAGGTCTGCGCCGGGCAGCAGGATGCCCAGCCGCTCGTAGGAGCGCACCAGGCGGCGTGCGTCCCGCGTGGTGAGCGCGATCAGCGTCTCGCGCAGGCCGTCGGCGATCTGTGGCGTCAGGTGGCCGACCATCCCAAAATCGACGAAGACCAGATAGAACGGGCGGCCCAGGAGCGGCTGGCCGTCGCGGTGCTGGCCGGTGGTGGGCGGTGCATCCGGCGGCATCGGGTAGACAAACAGATTGCCGGGATGCGGATCCGCATGGAAGAATCGCTCGACGAACACCATCTCCAGGTAGGTGTTAACCAGCCGCCGCGCGACATCGCGCCGGTCGATTCCGGCGGCGGTCATGGCTTCGTAGTCGGTGATCTTGATCGCGCCGACGTCTTCCAGCGTCAGCACGCGGCCTGTCGAGTAGGCAGGGTAGATCTGGGGGATGTAGATGCCGCCGTCCGACGCGAACATGGCGCGGAACCGCTCGGCGTTGCGGGCTTCCTGGTGGTAATCCAGTTCGGCCCACAGCACCACGCTGAACTCGTCCAGCAGGGCCGGGACGTTGGCACGGCGCCGGATGAAGGGCAGCTTCATCGTCCAGCCGGCCACCACCGCCAGCGCCTTCAGGTCGGTCGCCACGACGGAGTGAATCCCCGGACGCAGGACTTTGACGACCACGCGCTCGCCGCCGGGCAGGCGCGCGCGGTGCGCCTGGCCCAACGAGGCCGCCGCGACCGGCTCCGCCTCGAACTCGGCAAAGCGGTCTTCTAGCGGACCCAGCTCTTCTTCGACGCGCTGCCGGATTGTAGCAAAGGGGACGGTGGGGACTTCGTCTTGCAGCGTCGCCAGCTCATCCAGCACTTCGGGCGGCAGGATATCGACCCGGCTGGAGATGAACTGCCCCAGCTTGATCATAACGCCGCCCATCGCCACGGCCATTTCGCGGAACTCGCGCGCCCAGCGCCGCAGCCGGCGCGAGCGCCCGCGCCGGACAAGCCCTTCGCCCAGCAGGCGGCGCAGCACCACTTCCCACGCGATGACGCGCGCAAACAACCACGCCGCAAACCAGAGCGTGCGCTGGTAGCGGCGCCAGTGAATGCGATAGGTGGCCAGCTCCGCCCGAACAGACGGCGGCTGCCCGGCCGGCGGCTCTGCCGTCTCAGTTTCGGCTTGGTGTGTCGCGTCGGGTGAAGTGGATATGGAGCCGGGATTGTTCGAACCGGGCATTGTCGATATCCAGATTCCACAGCGCGTACGGCAACACGATGTTGCGCCGGTACGGCCCCACGCGCAAGGTCAGCTCATCGGCGGCACGGTAGAGGTCAAGATCGCCCTTCTCGGCGAACGGTAGCGGGACGATCAGATAGTACCCTTCCTGCCCATCACTTTCAATGCGGTGCGATTGCGCGGTGGTCATCATTTCGGCGGGGTTGCGGTCGCCATAGAGCGCGTCGGCCAGCCGCCGCAGGCTGTCGAACCCGCCCATCTCTTTGTCAAACAGCGGCGCTTGCAACACCGGCAGCGTCCCGAACGCCTCGGTGATGAAGTCCAGATTGGCCGCTTGCTGGGCCTTCCAGGCATCGAAGAACGGGTCGGTGACTTCGGGCGGGATGACGCGGTTGACCAGCACAGCATCGACCGCGTAGCCGTACAGGTTGAGATACGTGTAGGTGCGCTGTGTCTCTTTGATCACCATGCGCTCCGGGTTGACCACCAGGCGCAGGCTGCTGTACTGCGGGTCGGAGAGAAGCTGGCGCACCTGGTCGAGCGTGTTGAACAGCCCGTCGATGCTGTCGAGCGTGGCCGCGTCCGGCAGGTCGGCGCCGATCAGCGGCCTGGAGAGCGGGCGCAGGATGCGGCCTGCGCCGCGCACCAGCGACATCACGCGCTGAAACCACCAGCGCGAGGTATCGGGTAGGCTCAGCAGACGCAGCGTTTCGGCAGTCGGCGCGGCGTCTACGATCAGTACGTCGTGCTCGCCTTCGCTGGCGTATTTGTTGATCCACAGCAGGTGCGCACCTTCTTCCAGGCCCGGCAGAATCGTCACCTCTTCCGCGACGATATCCTGCACGCCGCGCGTGCTGAGCACTTCGAGCATGTAGTTCTGGATGCGCCCCCAGTATTTGTCCATCGAATAGCGCGCGTCGACTTCCTGCGCCCACAGGTTGTCCGCCAGCAGAACCGGCTCCGGCCCGATCTTGACATCGAGCGAGTCGGCCAGGGAGTGCGCGGTATCCGTGGAGATGACGATTGTGCGCAGGCCCATTTCGGCGCAGCGCAGAGCGGTCGCGGCGGAGATGCTGGTCTTGCCTACCCCACCCTTACCAGTATGTACGATAATTCGCATTTGCCTGCGGTCCTTTTCCTACACCCAGACTCAAACCGACCGCGCCGCATCGTCCGCCGCGCCGTCTACCTACCAGTACGCAAGGCGAGCGCGGGCGATGCGGCCCGTCTCTCTTTCCAACACAGATTTTACACGCGCGCCGCCGGAGATGGCGCCGGGCGGCCTCTCAACCGATCAAGCCGCGATTGTAAAGCAGCAGCATCCCCAGCAGGTACAGAACCATGATCGCCAGCGCGTCCAGTTCCACGATCAGGCGGCGCGTGTGGCCCCAGGCCAGGTTGCGCGCCAGCGTCCCCAGCAGCGCCAGCGTGATCATGATCAGCCCCAGCGTGCCGGCGATCGTCATTGTCGAGCTGACCGCCGCCAGAAACCGCCCATCGGTGTAGAACAGATCGGTCAGGGCCAGCGCAAAGATATTAAACACATTGCTGCCCAACAGGTTGCCAACCGCCAGGTCATAGGCCCCGATGCGCGCCGCCGCGATGGTCGTGATCACTTCGGGCAGCGAGGTGACGATCGCCACTAGCGCCACGCCGATGAAGCCGGTGCCCAGACCGGTGATCTCGGCGATGTCGACCGAGCTGCTGACGAGCATGGGGGTCAGCGCGATGAGGGCCGCGGTGGCCAGGGCGAACCCAATCGATGCATAGCGTAGCGATGGCAACCCATCCGGGATCGCGTCCGGCTCGGCAGGCTGGCTGTCCGCGCCGCCGGCGCCGCCGAACATGAGCCGTGTGCCGAGCACGTAGACCCCCATCAGAACCAGGCTGTCCGCGCCGACCCAGCCAATCGTCACGTCGATCTGCGCGACGATGAAAAACACCGCCAGCCCGGTCAGCAGCACCGCGACCGTCGCGCTGAGGGCGTGGTTGACCGTGATGCGGCGCAGGATATGCAGCCGGAAGAAGAGCAGGTCGATCAGGCCCAGCAGGAACATGTTGAACATCGTGCTGCCGAAGATGTTGCCGGCGGTCAGGTTGGGCACGCCCTGGTCAATGGCGTTGATGGCAGTCAGAAGTTCGGGCAGCGAGGTTGCAGCGGCCATCAGCAGGGTGCCCACGAACATCCCGCCCAACCGGGTGCGAACCGCGATCACGTCGCCGTACTGAGCGAGCTTGGTCGCCGCATAGACGATCAACGCCGCGCTTGCGAGAAACTCCAGCCAGATCATGCCTCGTCCTCGCTCTGCTCCGGCTCTTCGCGCGGGTTCTGCGAAACCCCCTTGACGACATCCAGCCGCCAGGCGGCCAGCACGCCGGTGTTCGGCCGGTCCAAACCGCCCACGATTCGCTCTGCGGCCTGGATGCAGGCGTGAACCATCGTTTCGTCTGGCACGATGACAAACAGCGTGTGGTGCCCGACCTCGACGTTGGCGGCACCCATGCCGCGCCCAAAGGTGTAGCGCGCGCCGAGCACCCGCCGCCCAAGCTGCCGCCGGTAGGCGCCGGTGGTTTCCACAATGGTCACGCCACTCACGCCGATCGCCCGCCAGGCGTCAAGCACCTCGTCCAGACGATCGGAGTCGTCTAACACGAACATCACCATGTACATCTGAGGGCTGTCCTTTCTGAGATGGGGTGCAGCACCGCCCAGTATAGCGCGGCCCACCCGCGGCACAACGCCGCAGCATGGTCTTTCCGGGCTGCGCGAGGGTGTCTGGGGACAGGATCAGTTCGGGGGCGGCCCCGTGGAAAAGGCCGCCCCCTAGAACGGAGAAACCGTGCGCTCCGGCGCACGCAGCTAGGGGCTGCCGACTCCGCGCTGGATCATGCCGACCGCGAAGCCGTCCCCCACCGGGATGATGGTCGAGAGCAGCCGCTCGTCTTGCGCCATGGATTCGAGCAGTTCGCGGGTGGCGCGAGCGGCGGCGTCCGGCGTATTGCTGAGCAGCTTGCCCTCGCGAAAGGCGTTGTGGCCGACGATCAGCGCGCCGACGGGCAGGTTGTCCAGCGCCCAGGAAAGATAGGCGGGATAACCGGTCTTTTCAGCGTCGATGAACATCATGTCGAACGGCTCGCGCCGCGCCAGCATGGGCAGCGTCTCGTGCGCCGAGCCTTCGACGATCTCGATGCGGTCATCCAGCCCGGCCAGCACGAAATGCTCGCGCGCGATTTGCGCATGCGTGGGGTCCAGCTCCAGTGTGACAACGCTCCCGTCTTCGGGCACGGCGCGCGCCAGCCAGATCGTGCTATAACCGGCCAGCGTGCCCACTTCCAGGATGTGGCGCGCCCCGATCATCCGGGCCAGGAAGTAGAGGATCTGCCCCTCTTCCGGCCGGATCTGGATCTCGGGCAGGCCCAGCTCGCGCGTGCGGCGGCGTACCTGGACCAGCACATCGTCTTCGCGGGCGAACCAGCGCCGCGTGAAGACGACTAGGTCGCGCTGGGTGGCTTCGTCGAAGGTCAGGATGCGGTCGAGCAGATCAGTGTGAGACGACATGGTCAAGCCCTTGCTTCCGCTGTGTCTTGCAGAGATTCAGAAATTCGGCTCCCAGCGGTTGATGCCGCCGGGCAGCAACAACACGCCGACGAAGATGATCACCATCGTCGCCAGCACCACCAGTAGATCGTTGCGGTAGCGGATCAGATCCGGCGCAGACCGCCAGCGGGCCGGCAGGTGCGCGACGGCTGCCGCTACGATCATGACAACCATGTGCTCGAAGCGGTAGCGTGGCCACAGATCGTTTTCGATCCCCTGCCATAGAAAATACACCAGCCCGATCAAGACCTGTATGTCCACGCTGATGCCGAACAGCCGCGTAAGGATCCGGCTGGAGCGGTCGTACGGCTGCCGACCCAACAACCCTACCGCCAGCCGGGCCACCGCGACGATCGCCAGCACCACGATGATCCAGCGCCAGTCCGAATGGATGCGGTACAGCGTGCTCATCACTGCCCTCCGGGGAATGGAATAAACGCTGCGCCCTGCCGCGCAGGGGTGGCTGCGCGCCGTGCCGGGCGCCCTGTCCATAGGGAGATTGTAAACCGGCCGGCAGTGCGGCGCCCACTCAGAGCCGGCGGGGTGTGGGGCCGGGAGCAAAACTGACGGGGTGTGTGAGTGTGGCTCGTGCCGGGCTAGAGGCTGTTATGAATTCTGCAGACCGGATCGAAGGGGGGAAGCCGGCGCCACGCGCAGCGGCCGGGCTTGCCCGGCTCATGCGAAATACAGGTCAACTGCCTGGCGGTGGGGCAGCAGGCGTTGCAGGCATCGCCCCTACGAGAACGGCCAACCCCGCCGCTTCCCGTCAAGTGCATAACCCACTCTAGCTGATCCAGTCGCGGTTGTGCGCGTCCCACTCGCGATGGCGGTAGGTGTTCTTGCAGTCGCGGCAGACCAGGGCGCTGTCGACGCGGCCGTTCTCGCGCCAGCGCCAGCGCACCCGGCCCATGTGGAAGCGGCAGGTCGGGCGGTGGCAGACCGGGCAATAATCGCCTTGGCCGAGCGAAGCATCACCGTACTGACGTTTTTCCGCTTCATTCTGCTCACAAATATGACAATACGGAACCGGCATACACTATCCTTAGAAGATACCGTTACGCAGCCGCTAATCAAGCAGGACGCTATTATACCGTCTTCCCTTCAATTCGGTAGAGTACTTTGGTGGCTCCGCCAAAGGTCTGATCCCGCCCCAACGTCGGGCTGCTATAATGAGGCTGCTTGTCCAAACCCGTCTCGAGCTATCCGCCGGCGTGCCTGCCCGTGCCATCCGTGCAGGACTCGTGCCCCAGCCAGGAGAAAACGCCATGAAGATCCGGTTCTACCTCAGCGTATTGGCCATGGTCGCGTTGCTGGCCGTGGTGTTGCCCGCCGCCGCCCAGGAAGACCTCTGCTTCGACAAAGGCGGTGTGTGGGATCCGGCTACCCAGCAGTGCACCATCGCGCTGTCCGTTCAGATCGACATCGACTATCCGGTTGAGCTGGCTTCCGACCCGGTAATTGCCGAGGCGGTGGACCTGTTCCTGGAGAACGAGCGCGCCGCGTTCCTCGCCCCGTTGTTCGACCCGATGGTTAGCGCGTTCGGCGTGGGGCCGCTGACGCTGCAGATCGACTATGAGGTCTTCTGGTTCTCCGATACCGTGCTCAGCCTGCAGTTCACGGTCTACACCTACTCGGGCGGCGCGCATGGTATGACCTACTTCCAGACGTTTACCTTTGAGCGCGAGAAGGGCATTGAGCTGCAGCTCAGCGATCTTTTCGTGCCGGAAGTCGATCCCTACGAGGTGCTGGAGCCGCTGGCCCAGGACGCGCTGTTCGCGCAGCTTGGCGATATGGCCGACTCGGACTGGATCAAATCCGGAACCGCCCCCATCCCTGAGAACTACAAGAACTGGGTGCTGACTCCGGACGCGCTAGTGCTGACTTTCGAGCCATATCAGGTCGCGGCTTATGCTGCCGGTCCGCAGACGGTCACGGTTCCGCTGGCCGAGATTCAGAGCGTGCTGGCGCCGGAGTTCTACCCGGTGATGGCCCAGTAGCCGCCGCTCGACCGTGTCGTGTGGGGCGCGGCGGCCTGTGTGCGGCGGCGCCCCCCTTGACAGGCCGATTGCGCCTAGTGTATGCTGTGCGCGTCGTTCGATTTTGAGTGCTGAGCAGGAGGTCATACATGGAAGCCCGATGGAATGTCGCATCCCGTGCGGGTGATGGCCTGCCTGCCTGCCGCGCCGCGTAACGACGGTTCCCCGCAAGCGACCGCCCTTTTCACAGGACGCTGAACCCGATCGCGCTGCCGGACGGCGGTAGACGGCCCTCATCCGGATCCGGTTGAGGGAGGTGCGCCGCGCCTGTTGGCTGCGCTGTGCCCGCTGGCGGCTCGATCCGAACGCCCCATTCAAACCCCTCTCTCAACCGTACTGCGTGGCTCGCGCACAGCCGGGCCGTCCGCCGACCGAGTATCGTAGTAGAACCGCGCCTGAGAAGAGGGAATTCACCTTGAATCACAACGAGTCGTACGACGATCTACACGACGCGTACGAAGACGAATACGAGCACTACGAAGCGCAGTTCAACCTGGGGCGCGCCGACCGTCGCGCGCGCCGCAAACACAAACAGCCCGGCAGGCCCCGCTCGAAGCCTGCCGCCCCGCGGGCGGTGGCCGAAGTTGCCGAGACGGCCGGGCTGGAAGGCGGTTTCGACCCGACCTACACACCCTCGCGCTACGAGCGGGGCTGGCTGCTCGGGTCGCTTGAGCCGCTCTACGACCAGCAGTTGATCACCGACGTGCTGGCGCTGGTCAAGGGAGGCAAGGAAGCCAGCGTCTATCGCTGCGCAGCCGGGCCGGTGACCGGCGAAACGTGGCTGGCGGCCAAGGTCTATCGTCCGCGCATGTTCCGCCAGTTGCGCAACGACAAGATGTACCGCGAGGGACGCGCCATCCTGACGGCTGACGGGCGTCCGGTGAAAAAGACCGATCACCGCCTGATGCGTGCCATCGGTAAGAAGACCGCGTTTGGCGCCGAGGTGACGCACACATCCTGGCTGATGTACGAAGCCACCACGCTACAGGCGCTTCACGCAGCCGGGGCAGCCGTGCCCCGCCTGTTCGGCAGCGGCGGCAACACGATCCTGATGAGCTACGTGGGCGACGAGCGGATGGCCGCGCCCGCTCTGGCCGAGATCCGCCTGGAGCGCGACGAGGCGCGCGGCCTGTTCGACGAGGTGCTGCGTAACATCGAGCTGATGCTGCAAAAGGGTCTGATCCACGGCGATCTGTCGGCCTACAACATCCTCTACTGGGATGGCGCGATCACGCTGATCGACTTCCCGCAGGTGACCGACGCCCGCACCAACCCGTACGCCCGCGCGATCTTCGAGCGCGACGTGCAGCGGGTCTGCGAGTACTTCGCCCGCTGCGGCGTCGAGCACGACGCCGGGGCGCTGGCCGCGTCCCTGTGGGAGCGCTTCTGGCGCGTCAACCTCGACGACCTGCTGGCCGACCTGTCGCGGCTGGACGAGTCCGAGGACTGAGGGTGGTGGCGATCCGGCTCGCGGCGTGCGGGGGCGAACTCCACCGGGCCGCGAGCCGTCCCTCGCCCATCTGCGCGGGCTTGACAGCCGGGCGCGTTTCCGCTTGGATCAGGGGTGGTGCAACCGGCGCGCGCGGACTGCATCCAAGCCAACAGACTGCGCAGATCATCTGACGAGAAACTTACGACAGGACAGGTTCCCATGACTTCTGCCACCCAACGCACCCGCCGCGCCCGCACCCGCCCGGCGCGCCGCACCCTCTGGAGCGATCCGCGTGCCATCCTGGCGTTGTCGGCGCTTCTGATCGCCGCCGCGTTGATCTTGATGTACCTGACGCGCGACACACCCGCATCCTCAAGCGGCCACCCTGCTATCGAAACGGCCTATGATTTCCGGCTGCCGGGGCTGGACGGCGAGGTGGCGCTGGCGGATTATCGCGGGCGGTATGTGCTGGTCAACTTCTGGGCGACGTGGTGCCCGCCCTGCCGCGATGAAATGCCCGATTTGCAGGCGTACTACGACAGCTACAAAGACTTCGGCTTCACGCTGCTGGCCGTCAACGAGCAAGAGGACGCTGCCGCCGTTCGCCAGTTCGTAGCGGGCTTTGGCTTCACCTTCCCGGTTGCGCTGGACCTGACCGGCGCGGTGATGAAGCAGTACGGCACGCAAAGCCTGCCGACCTCCTACCTGATTGGGCCGGATGGGCAGTTGGTAAAAAGCTGGGTGCCGGGTCGCCTGAGCCGCGCCACGCTGGAGCGGGATGTTACGCCGTTGTTGAAAAGCAGCTAGAGGCAGCCAAAAGCAGCTAAAGACAGCTAAAGACAGCTAGAAGCAGCAGGCAGCGAGGGGCATGTAGGCTGTTCTGGCTGTTTTTCGCTGTATTTTGCTGTTCTTTGCTGTTCTCAGCTTATCCGAACCACCTGCCGGGGCACAAGGTCGGGCGTGGCGACCAGGTCGTAGAGCATCGCGCCGGTGACGCGCACCGGGACAAACTCGCCCACCGGCAGCTTACCCTCGATCACCACGTAGCCGTCGATTTCCGGCGCATCGCGGTACGAGCGCGCGATGGTCAGCACGTCGCCGGTGGGATGCCCGTTCTCGTCGGTTGCGTCGGCGTAGCCCTCGACCAGCACCGGCAGCGTCCGCCCGATCAGGCGCTGGTTGCGCGCCAGCGAGATCGGCTGCTGAACCGTCATCAGCCGGTCCACGCGCGCCTGTTTGACCTCTTCCGGTACCTGATCGCTCAGCTCGGCCGAGGGCGTGCCCGGCTCGAAGCTATAGGGGAAACACCCGACCCGGTCGAACTGCATGTCCTGCATGAACCGGAGCAGCGTCTCGAACTCCTCGTCTGTCTCGCCCGGATAACCGACGATGAATGTTGTGCGGATGGCGAGATCGGGCATGGCCGCGCGCATTTTCTCGATGGTCCGGTACACCCATTCGACGTTGGCAGGGCGGCGCATCCGCAACAGCGTGCGGCGGTCGGCGTGCTGGAGCGGGATATCGAGATAGGGCACGATCTGTTCGTGCGAGGCCATTATCTCGATCAGCCGGTCGGTGACGTAGCCGGGATAGGCGTACATCACGCGGATCCAGGGCAGGTCTGGCACGGTGTGCACCAGCGCGTCGAGCAATGCCGCCAGGCCGTCCTTCATCCCCAGGTCATGGCCGTAGTCGGTCGTGTCCTGCGCGATGAGGATCAGCTCTTGCACGCCCCGGTCGCGCAACTCGCGCGCCTCGTCCAGAATGCGCTCCAGCGGGCGGCTGACGGCGGTCCCTTTGATCTTGGGGATGGCGCAGAAGGCACACGGGCGGCGGCAGCCGTCTGCGATCTTCAGATAGGCGCTGGCGCCCTGAATCGCCACCCGGCTCACGCCGTGTTCATCCGTGCCCACCGTCAGCGCCTCGTCCGGCAGGTGATAGAGCGGCTCCGGATGCTTCCGGGCGCGCAGCCGCCGGACCAGATCGACGATGTCCATCCAGCGCCGCGTGCCGATCACGCCGTCCAGTTCGGGGATCTGCGCGGGCAGTTCGTGGCCGTAACGCTGCGCGAGGCAGCCTGCCGCGATCAGATACTGGCCGGGCCGCTTGCCCGCCGCCAGCTCGCGCAGGGCGTTCAGGCTTTCTTCGCGAGCGGGGCCGATGAAGCCGCAGGTGTTGACGATCAACACCTCGGCGTGCGCGGGGTCGTTCGTGCCGCGCAGCCCTGCCCCCTCAAGCAGGTGTCCCATCGACTCGGAATCAACCAGGTTCTTCGAGCAGCCGAGATGAAGCAGATAATACGAATCCCTGCGTTTGCGCATCCGGTACCGTCCAGATAAAAGCAGCGAAAGACAGCGAAAGACAGCTAAAAGCGGTTAAAAGCAGCTAGAAGAAGCAGCTAAAGGCAGCTAGAAACAGAAGAGGCAGCTAAAGCTGCTTTTTGCTGTACTCCGCTGCTCTTTGCTGTTTTTGCCTGTTTTCTGCTGTTCTTCGCTGCTTTTTGCTGCATTTCACTGTTCTTTGCTGCATTTTGCCGTGAATTTGCAAGACAGACGCCGATTTTATCAGAGATGGCGTCGCACGGACAGGCCGAACGAGCCTAAGCGAGAGGGCGCTG
>DYEN01000165.1 GCA_020725705.1 Anaerolinea sp. | reverse complement strand
TCGACGAGCTGCTTGGTGATCGCCATCCCCAGACCGGTCCCTTCTCCCCCGGCGGCGCCCTGCACGTCAATCTGCTGGAATGCCTCGAAGACGACTTCGATCTGGTCCGGCGGGATCCCAACGCCCGAATCCGCCACTTCCAGGCGCACCATGTTTCCAGCCGGCACGGCGCGCACCACGATCGTCCCCTGGTCGGTGAACTTGCATGCGTTCGCCAGCACGTTCGTGACGATCTCGCGCGCGCGGACCTCGTCGGCGTAGATCGGCGGCGCGTCGGCATAGTCGCGCACGAACGTCAGCCCTTTCTGCGCGGCGAGCGGGCTGCACGTATCCAGCACGGCATCCAGCAACGGCGGGACCTCAACCCGTTTGCAGTCGAGCCGTAGCCCGCCGCGTTCGATCTGGTTGAGATCGAGCACATCGTTGATCAGGGTCAGAAGCTGGCGCCCGTTGCGCAGCACCTTTTCCAGCCGGTCGCGCTGTGTGTCGTTGAGCGGTCCGTAGACTCCATCGAGCAGCAGTTCCGAATAGCCGTTGATCGAGTTGAGCGGGGTGCGCAGCTCGTGGCTGACCGTCGCCAGGAACTGGCTCTTGACGCGGTTAACGCGCTCCAGCTCGCGGTTTTTGCGGGCCAGCTCGGCGTGGGCGTTCGCCAGCGGATTGAACAGCTCGCGGCGCAGCACGGGCAGCCCCAGCGCGAACGCCGTCAGAGCCAGGAACACCGCGCTGAGCGGGATCGGGACGCGCGGCCAGATCACGGTAGCCGAGAATGCGCTGGCAATGGTCATCCAGGGGGCGAAGCGCAGGCTGTGGGCGCGCTCGTCCTGGCTCTGCGCCAGCACCAGCGCTGTCGCCACCAGATAGGCGAGCAGAGTTGCGCTGGCAAACGCGCCAAAGGGAGTGATGTCCCAGGCATAGCTGCCCTCGTCGTGGGGCAGCGGGTGCGCGTTGACCGTGACCTTGCCGGACCACAAAGCAGCCGCCTGTACGGTCACCAGCACAACCCCGGCATAGCGCATCCAGCGGGTAGTGCGCGTTCGCCCGGCGGTGAACTCGGACGCGAAGAAGAAGATCGAGACGACGAACATCCCATAGACGCTGGCCGCCAAATAAAACACCGGCAGCGGATCCGTAAACAGGCGGCCTACAAACCGGGCGAAGGCGTTAATGGCGGTATACGCGGCCAGCAGCCCCATGGAGACGGCAAACCACCGGTTGGCGCGCTGGCGCGGATCCTGCCAGAGCACCAGCATCAACAAAGCCACCGCGATCACGGCGGTGATGCCGTTGGCGATGAGCACGATCCAGGTCGTCGGTGACAGCGTCATAGGTCCTGCTCCTGCTGGATGACGCGGGGATGCTCGGCGGTCGCCGTCTTGTCTTCGAGCGCCGGCAACGCCACATAGAAGGTCGAGCCTTCGCCCAGCACGGTATCGAACCACATCCGGCCCCCGTGCAGCACCGCCAGCCGGTACGCGATCGCCAGCCCCAGCCCCGGCCCTTTGCGCGGGTCGGCGCGGCGGCCACTGCCCGGCAGAAAGGCGTCGAACACCAGCGCGCGCTGCGCCGGCTCGACGCCGCAGCCGGTGTCGGTCACGCTCAGCACCACCTCGTTTCGCGCCGCGTCGTACCCGGCCCGGACCGTGATCGAGCCGTGGTCGGTGAAAGCTACCGCGTTCGCCAACAGTTTCTCCAAAATCTGGTGAACGCGTATCTCGTCCACCCAGACCGGCGGCAGGTTGGGGGCAATCTCGGTGATTAAATCCAGCTCTTTCGCTATGGCACGCGGCGCCATTTCGATGCAGACCGTCTCGACCAGCGGCGAGACGGCCACGCGGGCGCGCGCCAGCTCCAGCCGCCCCGCCTCGATTTTGCTCAGGTCAAGCACGTCGTTGATCAGGCCCAGCAGGTGGATGCCGTTGCGGTTGATGCGGCGCAGCCGGTCAAGCTGGCGCTCGTTGAGGCCGCCGTAGGTCCCCGCGATGATCATCTCCGTGTAGCCGATGATGGAGTTGAGCGGTGTGCGCAGCTCGTGGGTCATGTTGGCGAGGAACTGGCTCTTCAGGCGCGCGGCTTCCTGAAGCTCGGTGTTTTTGACGATCAGCGCGGCGTTCAGGTCGGCCAGCGGCTTGAAGACCTCGTAGCGCACCAGCGTGCGCCCCATCATGATGATGGCAACGGTTACGGCGCTGATGTTGACCGCGTAGATGTGCAGCGGGACGGCCAGGCTGTGCAGCACCACACCCACCGCCAACAGACCGATGGGCCGAACCAGCGCGCGGCTGCGCGTGGTTCCGTGCCGCCGCAGCAGCACGACGATCGCGCCCAGATAGACGAGGGCGGTCAGCACGCCCACCAGCCCGACGGGCGTCATCTCGTGGCCGTACGCGCCGCGGCCAATGAGACGGATGTCGGTGTACATCTGGCCGGTGACACTCAGCGCGACAAACACGCACGTCAGGGGAATGCTGAACGCCACTGCCAAACGCCGCACGGGGACCGGCAGGCGCCCAAAGGCCAGCGCGAACAGGCTGAGCAGCGTAATCCCGACGGTATAGAGCGCGGTTGCGGCCTCCAGAAACGGGCGCGGGGCGAGGTCAAAGGGCCGGGCGACCTGCCAGAGCAGATCCGTGGCGCCATAGAAGGCGAACACGACCATGCACACGGCAAAGGCCCGGCCACGCGGGTGCCGGTCTTGCCAGAGCATGATCGTCGCCAGCGCCAGCGCCGAGAGCAGCAGCGTGACATCGGCCACGATGTTGAGCAGGGCGATCGGTCCCAGTATCATCCTCGAACCCGCCGACAGGCAACGGTCTTGTGCGCGACGGGCGGGACGGGCCGCCCGCTGCGGGGCAGGCTAGCATACCTGCCCGGTGAGCGGCAGGCTGACGGTAAAGCGGCTGCCCTCGCCCGGCGCGCTCTCGACCTGGATGGCCCCTCCCATCATCTCGACTAATCGCTTGCTGATCGCCAGGCCCAGCCCGGTCCCGTCGTAGGGGCGCGTGCTGCTGCCGTCGGCCTGGCGAAACTCGTCGAAGATGATTCTCTGATCGGCCTCGGCGATACCGATCCCCGTATCGACGACGGTAATCGCGAGGCACGGCTGCTGCGCATCATCAAGCGCCTGGGCACCGACGGTGATATGCCCTTCCGGCGTGAACTTGATCGCGTTGCTGACCAGGTTGCGGATCACCTGCTGCAATCGCTGCGCATCGGCGCACACCGGCGGAAGATCGGCGGGAAGATCGGCGACCAGAGCCAGCCCGCGCGCCTGCGCTTGCGGCTCCATCTCCTGCACGATATCCCGCACCAGATCGGATACGGAAATAAGCGTTGGAGAGAGCGTCATTCGTCCGGCGTCGATCTTTGACAGATCGAGCAGATCGTCGATCAGGTGCAGCAGATGCTGCGCGTTGCGCCGGATGCGATGAACCCGGTTGGTCTGTGTCTCGTTGAGCGGACCGTACAGGTCGCTCAGCAAGGCGTCGCTGAAGCCGATGATGCTGTTCATCGGCGTCCGCAGCTCGTGGCTGATCGTCGCCAGGAACTGGCTCTTCAGGTGGTTGGCCTGGGCCAGCTCCTGAGCGCGGCTTTCAAGCTGCTGGAACAGCAGCGCGTTGTCGAAGGCGATGGTCGCCTGACCGACGAGTGTCTGCGCCAGACGAATGTCGTTAGGGGTGAACACACGATTGGGGTGGTGATCCGTCCAGTCCACCACGCCGATGACGCGCTCCCCGGCCACCATCGGAAGAACAAGCTGACTCTGCACGCCCCACTGGTCAAGCAAAGCCTGGGCATCGGGCGGCGTGTCTGCCGCGTCGCGATAGACGATCACCGGCTCGCGTGTGCGGATGGCGCGCTCCAGCACCGGGCGCGCGCTCAGCGCCAGAATGCGCCCGGACGCCGGCGTGGCCTGCGGCGAGGGATGGTCGGGGTCACGGTACGTGGCGCTGATCCGCACTGCGTTTAGCTCCGGCACATACAGCCCCACGACGCAGCTTGAGGTGTTGAGAGCGCGATTCATGTGCTGGACCATCACCTGAGCCAGCTCGCCATAGTCCAGGATCGACGCCAGATCCTGACCGATCTGGTGCACGATCTCCTGCTCGAGCAGGCGGTGCTGCGCCTGGTCGTAGAGGTGTGCGTTCTCCAGCGCGATGCCGATCTGCCGGGCGAGCGTCTCCATCGCGTCGCGCTCGGTGTCGCTGAACGCGTTGAGACGCGTGGAGAGCACGTCGATCACGCCGATCGTCTCGTCTCCGCGCCGCAGCGGGATCGCCAGACAGCTCTGCAAGCCTCGCAGCTCGGGCAGGTGTAGAAAATCCGGATCGGTGCGGATATCCGGCACGATCTGGGTCTGGCCGGTTTGCACGGTGCGGCCCACCACCCCTGCCGTCGCCGGGATCACAAGATCGCTGTCGAGGATCAGGCCGGGCGTGGCGGTCGCGGCGGCGCGCAAGCGCAGCGTCTGGCAGTCGTCAGAGAGCAGCAGGATGTACACCGCGTCGTGCTCGAACACCTGTAGGATGCGCTGTGCGAGCTTGCGCAGCAGCCCCTGGACATCGAGCGTCGCGTATAGCTCGCGGCTGACGCGGTTGACCTGGTTCATCAGGTCGGCGCGGCGCACTTCGGTACGCAGAAAGTGGCCGCTCACCGCGCTGAGCGCGATCTGATCTGCAATCGACTGCGCCAGCGCGACAGCGTCCGGGTCAAACGGCTCCGGGCGATGGCGAACGACGTAGAGCACACCCAGCGTGCGGTGGCGCGCGTTGAGTGGGCACGCCAGTGCGTGCGCGTACCCCGTCCCGGCCAGTTCGTCCTCACCCGCGACGCGCGCCGTGCCGGTGTGGTAGGCGTCGACTGGCGCCCCCGGACCGTCGAGTGCCCAGCTCAGGCCCGTATACGGCTCCTGGGCAGCGGAGCTGGTTGTCTCCTGCACCACCAGCCGGTACCCCTCGTGATCGGGCAGAAGCAAGCACGCCCCGTCGCAGCGCAGCAGGTCGGCGGTTTCGCGCATTACCGCCGTTAGCTCGTCGAGGGCTTCCCCTTGGGGCGCCGCGCCCACGTTCGCGATCCGGTGCAGCAGGCGGACTTTGCGCAACTCGACTTGCAGTGCGGCCACCTGGACCGCGTGCATACGTTCCAGCGAGCGGACATGGCGCAGCACATGCAGTTCGATCGCGATCTGCTCGGCCTGGTGTTCCAGCAGCGCGATCTGCGTGTCGGTGGGCAGCGCCATCCGGCACGCGCCGAACAGCAGCACGCCGTACAGCGCCTCCTGGTGGGTCACCGGCAGCCCCACCTGCCAGCAGGT
>DYEN01000164.1 GCA_020725705.1 Anaerolinea sp. | reverse complement strand
TATCTGGGCGAGGCATAAGTGGCGCGCCGGTGGATCTGGTACCTGGCGGCAGTGGCGGGCACCGGGCTGATGGCAACGCTGGGCGCGTTTGTGCGGCAGGTGTCGCCGGGGAACGAGCTGGTGCTCGCCCTGGGGCGTTTCAGCATCGGGTTTGTGTGCCTGGTCGGGCTGCGGGCGCTGACCCGCCGCCGGCAGACCGGGCACGCGCTCCGGTTCACCTGGGCGCTGCCTGCATCCGGGCTGGCGCTGGCGCTGTTTGTAGTCGCCTACTTCCGCGCCGTGGTCAGCGGGACGATGGCGAACGCGGCCTTTCTGCTGTATCTCGGGCCGCTGGTCGCCAGCGCGCTCGCGGCGGTCTGGCTGGGCGAAGGGTTCAACCGGACGAGCGGTTTTCTGCTGGCTGCCGCGGTGATCGGGACGCTGTTCATCACCGAGTTTCGCCTACCGGCTGACCGGCGCGCGCTCGAAAGCATCGTGTTTGGGGTGCTGTCGGGAGTGTTCTATGGCCTGTTTCTGGTGCTGAATAACCGTAAAGTGCAGGGCGACGGGTCGAGCGCGGCGCGGACGGCGTACCAGTTCTTGTTTGCGTCGCTGGTAATGCTGCCGGTGGTGATGGTGACCGGTGTCAATCTGCAGCCGGGTGACCTTCCCTGGATCGCGGCGGTCGGTGTGCTGCATGGCTTCGTGGCGCTCACGCTGGTGATCGCGGCGCTGGGCCATCTCAAGACGATTGAGTACGGGACCATCGCCTACGGCGAGCCGGTGGCCGCGACGCTGATCGGTGTCTTGGCCTATCACGAGTCGATCAGCCTGCTGCAGGTGATCGGCTGTCTGGTGGTGTTGGGGGCCGGCGTGGTGCGGGTTCTGTTGCCGGAAGACGTTTCCGGCCTGGAGTCTGGCGCGGGGCCGCGCGTGGAATATGGCGCGGCGCGCATAAAGGATTGAGCACGATGGCGCAGCAAACGGCGGATGTGATCATCATCGGTGGCGGGATCACCGGCACGAGCGCGGCTTACCAGCTGGCACTGCGGGGCGTGCGCGTCACCTTGCTGGAAAAGAGCTATCTGGCGGCGGGCGGGACCGGCCGGACGGTCGGACTGGTGCGCCAGCACTATTCCAACGAAACGACGGCGCGCATGGCCCTGCGCGCGCTGCAGGTCTGGCGCGATTTTGATCGGGTGGTGGGTGGCGATGTGGGCTGGGTGCAGACCGGCGCGCTGTTCATCGTGGGGCCGCATGATCTGGATGGTCTAAAAGCCAACGTCGCCCTGCAGCGCGAGGTCGGGATCCGGGTCGAGCTGCTTGATCCGCCTGCCATTCAAGCCCTGGCACCCTATCTGTACGTGGGCGACATCGGCGGCGCGGCGTACGAGCCTGACTCAGGCTGCGCCGACGGCGCGATGGCGACCAACGCCTACGCTCAGCGCGCGCGGGATCTGGGCGCGTCGATTGAGCAGGGCGTCGAGGTGACGGCGATCTGCACCGAGGCGGGGCGCGTAACCGGGGTGCAGACGACGCAGGGCACCTATAGCGCGCCGGTCGTGATCAACGCTGCCGGTCCCTGGGGGGCGCGGCTGGCGCGGATGGTCGGGTTCGAGGTGCCCGTCGAGGTCAGCCGCCATCAGGTCGCCGTCTTTCAGCGCCCGGCGGATCTCAGCATGCAGCACCCGTTCATCGGTGATTTCATCCAGGGATTCTATTTGCGTCCGGAAACCGGCGGCCTGACGCTCGTCGGTTCGCTCGAGGCGTCGGAAGCGGAGAACAAAGCCGACCCCGATCGCTATGCCGAAACGGTCGATATGGACTTCAACCTCGAAATGGCCGAACTGACCGAGCGCCGCGTGCCGGCCATGCGCGACGCGGAGATCCGCAAAGGGTGGGCCGGGCTGTACGACGTCACGCCGGACTGGCACCCGGTCATCGGACACATGCCAGGGCTGGAAGGCTTCATCTGCGCGTTTGGCTGGAGCGGCGCTGGCTTCAAGATGGCGCCGGTCACGGGCGAGATGCTGGCGGACCTGGCGACCGGCGAGCGGCACTGCCCGATTGACCCGCACCCCTTTCGCTTCGAGCGCTTCGCCGAGGGCGATCTGGTGCGCGGGCGTTATGCCTACAGCATCATGGGCTGAGCGCGACTTCGATCCCCAGCCCGCGCGCGCTGGCTGCTTCCAGCACGCGCTGCGCCACGGCGGCGTCCTGCACGGCGTTGCCGACCGATTTAAAGAACGTGATTTCCTGCGGGCCCTGGCGGCCCGGCTTCAGTTCGGCGGCGATCTCACCGATCTCGGCGTAGACGTGGTCCTCGCGAATGATCCCCTGGTCGCGCGGGATGATCAGGTCGCCCGCTTCGGCCCAGGCGCTCGACCGGTGGTCGACGACGACGCGCGCCGCCGCCACCACGTCGGCGGCGATCTCCTGCATCTCCGGCGTGAACGATCCGATCCCGTTGATGTGGACTCCCGGCGTCAGGTCCGCCAGTGTAACGACCGGGGTTTTGCTGTCGGTCGCTGCGACCACCACATCAGCGCCTCGCAGCGCGGCAGACGCTGACGCCACAGCCATGATGTGCGCGGTGTGCTGGGTGCGCAGCTCGGCGGCCAGTTGCTCGGCGCCCGACAGACTGTAGATGCGGATCTCTGTGATCGGGCGCACAGTGCACACCGCGGCGACCTGTGTCCGCGCCTGCGCGCCCGCGCCGATCACGGCCAGGGTCGAAGCATCCGGCCGGGCCAGCAGTTCGGTTGCCAGCCCGGACGCGGCGCCGGTCCGCAGGGCGGTCAGGTAGCGCCCGTCCATCAGCGCCAGCGGCACACCGGTCTGTGCGTCGGAGACCAGCACGGCGGCGTGGATGGTCGGCAGCCCGCGCGACGGGTTGTCCGGGCAGACCGAGACGACTTTCACCGTGTTGACCGGCGCGCCGGTAATCTGAGCCGGCATGGTGAGCAGCACCCCGCCCGGCGTGTCCAGCGCGCTGCGCAGGGGGACATGCGCCCGGCCTGTTGACAGCGCGATGAACCCGGCGCGCACCGCGTCGATCGCTTTGCGCATGTTGAGGGCGACGCGAACGTCATCTGCCGTCAGTATCCTCATGCTTTTTTCTCCTATTTCGTCCCGACGTGTGAAGCGGCCCGCGCCTGATCCCATTTTTGCACGGGATGCGCCGGAGTGAAAGTGTGTCGCGGGGTGGGTAGACGAAAACTGGCACGCCGGCGGATCTGAGCGAATAATCTAAATTGAAACTGCGTGTCTGGCTCGTGGTCCCGGTCTGTGTACCGGCGTCGAGCGCGCGCTGTTATTGGTTGGAATGGTGTGTGTCAGGGCGGAGATAGGGACGCCGTGAACGATCGGTTGAAGCGCGCGCGAGCGTTTGCTCTGCGGGCGTTCCTGATCTATTGCGTGTTGTACACCGTCACTTCGGTGCTGTTTGACCACCGGGGCACGACCTACGCCGGTATCTCCGAGTCAGCCTGCTCCCCACAATACATCGGCTCAGGCGCGTTCGAGGACATCAGGCCGGCGCTGATCAATGAGTTTGTCCCGACGTTCGTGTTCTCTGCCGGAGAGCCTGCCAATTTGCAGGAAGAAGTGATCGTGCCGTATCAGTTGGTGCCGGACCCGGACGACCCGAGCCGTTATGTCTGGCGGGGAGCGGTTGCCTATCCGACCGATTATGGCGCGACCTCGTTTGGCGTTCGGCTGAGCTTTGGCAACGGCGGCTATTCGATCTTCCTGTCCAAATCGGTGCTGCGGGCGCTGGGCTGGATCTTTGGCCAGGCGCACCTCGATTCGCACATTGGGGACGTTGAGATGTTTGCGCTGTACCTCAAGCCCGCGCCCCAGGATGGCTACTGGATGATCGACGGCCTGACGACATATCCACACGGCAACCGCAGATTCTATCCGCCCGAAGAGGTGCACTGCTTCCGCGACTCGCCGCTGCTCTACATCAGCCGTGGGAAACACGCCATGTATCCGTCGCTGCAGGAATGCAACAACGCCAGTGTCGTGCAGCGGCGGCGTCTTCATCTCATGGCGGAGCATTGCAGCATCGGCGAGCTATATTACCCGGTCACCCTGCCTGAGTTTGACGTCGGAGACAGCGCCAACCCGAACAATATCTTTGAGACGTCTCCCACCCTTCGCCAGAGCGAGGTTTTTCAGGGCGAAGATGCCTGGGGAGACTGTTTCTGGGGCGGGCATGGCGCGGACGATGACCGGATATGCCGGGCACGGTTCCGCTGGTGGTAGCAGGGCGCTCGCCGGTCGGGCAGCGGGTGGCCTGGGCGGCGGGTCCTTCCGGAAAAAATACAAAGAAATGTGATTTATCTGCTATATTATTCTGGCGCCGCTTGACCCCTGCGCCGCAGGCAAGCGGCCGCATAGGTTCGTATCAGGCTCCGGTCTACTGACCCGTTCCGGCTCTGACGACGCGAGGCGCGGCGTGCCCGCTTGGCGCGCCGGGATGCCCACTTCCCGGTTGGTTTGAGGTTTATTGGATTTTGGGAGAGCGAGCATGATGTTTGCCGGAAAACGGCTGCGAGTTGGGATAGTGCTTCTGCTGGCCGGTTTGTCTGTTGGCGCGGGTTTGGCACGTGCGCAGCAGCCCGCGGTTCAGATCGAGGTTCAGGAATACGCCGTACCCGCCGGGTCTCGTCCGCATGATGTCGCACCGGCGCCGGACGGCAGCGTGTGGTATACGGCTCAGCGGCGCGGTGAGCTGGGCCGGCTGGACCCCGAAACAGGCGAAACGCGGCATATCCCGCTGGGGCAGGGGTCGGCGCCCCACGGTGTGATCGTCGGGCCGGACGGCGCGGCCTGGGTGACCGACGGCGGGCTGAACGCTATCGTGCGCGTCGACGCGGACACGGAAGAGGTCACAGTCTACCCGCTGCCGGCTGGCACACCCTATGCCAATCTCAACACTGCCACATTCGACGCCGAGGGTATCCTGTGGTTCACCGGTCAGAGCGGCTATTATGGGCGGCTCGATCCTGCCACAGGCGAGATCGAGGTTTTCCCGGCGCCGCGCGGGCGCGGTCCGTACGGGATCACCACGACGCCGGATGGGGATGTTTATTACGCGTCTCTGGCCGGTAACCACATCGCGCGCATCGACCCGGCAACGGGCGAGGCGACGGTCCTTGAGCCACCCACGCCGAACCAGGGGGCCCGGCGCGTCTGGTCGGATTCGCGGGGGCGCATCTGGGTCAGCGAGTGGACGAGCGGCAACGTCTCTGTATATGACCCGGCGGACGAGAGCTGGCGAAGCTGGCGGCTGCCGGGGCCGGGGCCACGTGCCTACGCCGTGTATGTCGATGAGAACGACATCGTCTGGCTGAGCGACTTTGGGGCCAACGCGTTCGTCCGGTTTGACCCCGAAACGGAATCCTTCACCACCGTCCCGCTCCCCAGCCCGCGTGGAGAGGTGCGGCAAATTCTGGGGCGGCCCGGCGAAGTGTGGGGCGCGGAGTCTGGGGCGGATAAGCTGATCGTATTGCGAGAAGAGGCGTAAGCGCGTTGGTACGCAGTATGGGTGATGAGGAAGAAGATGGACACGTGGCATAGACGGCAGGGTTCACGGTGGATCGCGCGTATGACGTGGGTCTTGGTGATGGTTCTGGTCTTTGGCGTGCTCGCGGAGGCGAACCCTACGACGGCGCAGGGCGACAAGTTCGAGCTGGGCAACGACCTGACCATCGCGGCGCTGCTGGAATTGGAGATTGAGGGAAGCGAAATCACGTTCGAGGAACGGCTGGCCGACGGCGCGAACTACACGCGCTATATCGCCAGCTATATCTCCGAGGGCAACCGGATCTACGGCCTGCTGACTATCCCCAAAGGGGACGTGCCGCCCGGCGGGTTTAAGGCGATCGTCTTCAATCACGGCTTCATCCCGCCGCAGTCGTACCGAACCACCGAGCGTTATGTGGCCTATGTCGACACGCTGGCCCGCCACGGCTTTGTCGTCTTCAAGATCGATATGCGCGGGCATGGTAACTCCGAGGGCGAGCCGACCGGCAGCTACTTCTCCCCGGCCTACACCATTGACGCGATCGCGGCGCTGAAAAGCCTGCAGACCCTCGAGTACGTCGATCCGGACGGTATCGGCATGTGGGGACACAGCATGGCCGGGAATCTTGTGTTGCGCGCCATGCTGATCGAGCCGGCGATCAAGGCCGGTGTGATCTGGGCAGGGGCGGTTTACAGCTACGATGACTACACCGCCTATCGCATCTCCGACCCGTCCTCGCGCGGGGCGGCGCAGGCCGAATCCCCCAGCCGCCGGCGAGGGCGCGAGCTGCGCGAGGCCTATGGCGATCCCGACACATCGATGCCGTTCTGGCGCGCGGTTTCGCTCACCGAGCACATCGAACTGCTCCAAAGCCCGCTCCAGATCCATCATGCCGTGGATGACACCGTGGTCAACATCGGCTATTCGCGGGGTTTGGCCGCCGCGCTGCTGGAGAACGGCAAGATCTACGAGTATTACGAGTATGCCGGCGGGGGGCACGACATCAACTCCCCGTACTTCGAACAGGCCATGCTGCGCACGGTCGAGTTCTTCCGCAAATATCTGTGAGTGCCTTATAACCCAGCTTCCGCGCTTATGGGTTGCCGGGCGCGGAAGCAGGGGATTAGGCATCCCCTTAGCGTTCATGCTACGATTAGATTCAGCAGCGATTCGCGGCGTGGCGATCGCCGGACGTCGTAGTTAAAAGATTTTCCGTTTGCAGGGGAGCATGAGGCCCATCAAGCTATTTCTCCTGAGGGCATGGGTGATCGCACTCTGTCTGGTGGGCGTGGCTGCTCCGGTCAGCGCTCAGCCGCCGCCGGGTTCTGTGTATCTGGCGGAAGTGCGCGGCATTATCAATCCCCCCATGACCAACTACATTCTCGGTGTGTTGGAAGACGCCGCCGACCACGGCGCGGCCCTGGTGGTGCTGGAACTCGATACGCCTGGCGGCCTATCTGACTCGACGCGCGAGATCACCCAGGGCATTCTGGCGTCGCCCGTCCCGGTGGTGGTCTACGTCTCGCCGCCGGGGGCGCGCGCGGCCTCTGCCGGGCTGTTTGTGCTGATGTCCGGCCATATCGCTGCGATGGCTCCCAGCACCAACACCGGCGCTGCGCACCCGGTGGGGCTGGGCGGTGACGTGGACGACGTCTCCGCGACAAAAGCCGTCAACGATGCCGCAGCGACGATTCGTGCCCTGGCGACTGCACGTGGGCGGAATGCCGAATGGGCGGAGCAGGCGGTGCGCGAAAGCGTCTCGGTCAGCGAACAGGAAGCGCTTGAACTCAACGTCATCGATCTGGTTGCGCGCAATCTGGATGATCTGCTGGAGCGTATCGATGGCTGGACGGTCGAGACGTCGGCCGGCGAAGTGACTCTGGCGCTGGAAGGCGCGCCGCGTCATCGCGCCTCGATGAACATTGCCGATCAGGTGCTGCATGTGCTGGCCGACCCGAACATCGCGTTTATTCTGCTCACGGTGGGCAGCCTGGGGATCATCGCCGAGCTGTACAGCCCTGGGGCGTTGATTCCCGGCACGATTGGGGCGTTCGCGCTGCTGCTCGCCTTTTTTTCGCTGGGCAACCTGCCGACCAACTGGGCCGGCGTTGCCTTCATCATCCTGGCGGTTGTCCTGTTCATTGCGGAACTAAACACAGAAGGAACCGGCTTTCTGGGCATTGCCGCGGTGGTGGCGTTTCTGCTCGGCGGACTGATCTTGTTCCGACCACTGCGCCCCAGCTCGCCCACTTTGCCGGACCTGCATGTTGCCCCGGTCCTGATCGTTGGCATGACGGCCGGTATGGCCGGGTTTCTCTTGATCGTGATCCGCCAGGTAGTGCGCGCGCGGGGCGAGCCGGTCCGGACCGGCACCGAGCACTACATCGGCCAGATCGCGCGCGTGCGCCAGGATCTGCAGCCGCGTGGCCGCGTCTGGTTCCAGGGGCAGCCGTGGACGGCGGTCACGCGCTCCGGTGAATTCGTTCCGGCCGGGCAGGATGTACGGATTGTTGAGATCGACGGCTTGATTCTGATTGTTGAACCGGTGGGCAACAGCGATCTACCCGACTCTGACGCAGCCGCTGATTGAGCCAACAAAGGAGACTATGAGATGGAACCCGGAACTTTAATCGTTCTGCTGGCACTTCTTGCCCTGTTACTGATCCTGGCCCGGCTATCGATTCGTATTGTGCGCGAGTACGAGCGGCTGGTGGTCTTTCGCCTGGGACGGGCGCTGGGCGCGCGCGGTCCGGGGCTGGTGCTTCTTATCCCGTTCATTGACTCGAGCGAGCGCGTTGATTTGCGTGAGATATTTTTCGACGTCGAGCCGCAGACCACGATCACCAAAGACAACGCGCCGCTCTCGATTGACTTCCTGGTCTATATGAAGGTCATCGATGCGCTGTCCAGCGTGCTGGAAGTTGAGGACTTTCGCGGGGCCGCCCGCGGGATCGCAACCACGACCCTGCGCGCGCTGGTGGGTGACATGATCCTCGACGACGTGCTGGCGCGGCGCGACCAGCTTAACGAGTCGCTGCAGGATAAGCTGGATGAGATTACTAACCGCTGGGGGATCAAGGTGACCGCCGTCGAGATCCGCGAGATTATCCCCCCGCGCGAGATCCAGGAAGCGATGAGCCGTCAGATGTCCGCCGAACGCCACCGCCGCGCAACGGTGACGGAAGCCGATGGACGGCGCGAAGCAGCGATCAAGGTGGCCGAAGGCGAGCGCGGTGCGCGGATTCTGCAGGCGGAAGGGCAGCGCGAAGCCGAGATTCTCGAGGCCGAAGGCCAGCGCCAGGCATTGATTCTGCGGGCGGAAGGGTTCGCGGCGGGGCTGGAGAAGATCCACGAAGTCGCTCGCCGGCTGGACAGCAACACGATGAGCCTGGAATATCTGTCCGCCATCAAGCAACTGGGGAGCAGCGAGGCGACCAAGTTCGTCATCCCGATGGAGTTCACTTCGCTGCTGGAACCGCTGCGTGCACACACGACCAATGCCGCATCAGATGGGGGCGGTTCCTCGCCCAAGGCATAGCCCGCCCGGCGCCCGACCAACCCGCGGCCCGGACTGCACGCTTGCGGTAGTCCGGGATGCATCGATCCTGCTGCGCTCGTGCCCTGCAACGTTGCGCCGCGGCAGGCTGGAATTATGCATACTTCAGATTTGCTGCCGGGCGGTGGGTGCCCGCGCCATGCTCCGATCAGCCGGTGCCGCTGCGCAGCATCGCCGCGAACTCATCCGGCATTTCGGTCGCCTCG
Organism: Anaerolinea sp.; assembly: GCA_020725705.1. Taxonomy (GTDB): domain Bacteria; phylum Chloroflexota; class Anaerolineae; order Aggregatilineales; family Aggregatilineaceae; genus DYGX01. The sequence goes on along the minus strand of DYEN01000164.1, from coordinate 5,646 downwards.
ATGGCACGGGCGGCGCGCTCGATATCATAGTTCACGCGCACAAACTCAACTGCAAGCCGATCGTCTGCCGTGCGCAGGACCACGTATCCCGCGCGTGGGTCGTGGTCCTTGGGTTTACCGACGCTGCCCGCATTGATCACGTGCCGCCCGCTGGGGAGCACCTTGTGATAGGGCAGATGGGTGTGCCCGCAGACCATCACATCTGCATCCACCAGATCGAGCAGGCGCTCGAAGCTGCTGTCCGGCCGGTCCGCGTAGAGGTACTCGTTGACCTTGCGCGGGCTGCCGTGAACCAGCACCACACGCAGGCCGCCAAGCCGGAGCGGGATCTGCATGGGGAGCGCGCGCAGAAACGCCTTGTTTTCCGCCGAGGTATGCGCGTTGGTCCACGCAATCGAGCGATCGCCCAGCGCCCGCGCTTCCGGTGTCTTGTAGGCACAGCCGCAGTCGTCGCTGTCGTTGCCCACGCCTTGATCGTAGTTGCCCATCAGCGTCGGGATCTGGCGGGCGCGGATAATCTCGACCACTTCGTTCGGAAACGTGCCATAACCGACCAGGTCGCCTAGGCAGTAGAGGTTCGTCAAGCCCCGCCCGTCGATATCTTGCAGGACGGCTTCCAGGGCGGGCAGGTTCGCGTGAATGTCTCCAAAAATCGTGACCTGATCCATGAGGCGCCTTTCTTGGGCTGCCGGTATGCGGACAACAACCACACTGCGCAGATTTTAGCAGTGGGAAGGAAAACCGGCGTGAAAGGCTGGTAAATTCCATTTTACCGTCGGCGATTGTTACGCCTCAGGGACACTGGACGAAGCCCTGCGCCCAGAGGCATCCGCCACAGGTGGGGAAGCCGTTTCCGTAGCAATCTGCCTCGTTGGTTTCAGACAGCGCGCAGCCGTCGCAAAGGGTGCAGGGCGCGAAATCGAACGCCTGCACGCGGGCACGAAACGCCGTGTAGGCCGGATCCTGCCAGATCTCCGGCAGCGGGCGCTCGTTGACGTTGCCGACGATATAGCGCCGCGAATAGCGGTCCAGCCCGTTGAGGTAGCTGTGGTTGCTGTGGAGCAGGGGCAGGCACGGGCTGACGCTGCCGTCCCACCCGACCGCGAGCGAGCCGGCGTCGATGAACGGGCAGCGATCGCTGTCCAGGCGCGAGCGCGTGCCCGCAAAACTCAGGTTCCACGCGCCGCAGAGCGCCTCATACAGCGGCGGGCTGCTTAGACGGTCCGCGTCCATCTTAGGCATCAGCAGCTCCGGCTGGTAGCGGGACGGGAAAAAGGTGTCGTTGCTCATGGCATGGGCATAGAGCACTTCATCGCGCATTTCGGGCGTATGAGGCAGCACGTTGCTCACCATGAAGCGCGTGGCTCCCAGCCGGCGCGCCAGCCGCAGCAGCGCGGGCAGATCGTGATAATTGCGCGCCATCGCCACAAAAACGATCCCGATCTCCGGCGTGGGGAACTGCGACGCCGGGCGTAGGGACCGGAACCGCTCGATGTTCTCCAGGACCTTCGGCAGCGCGGCGCCCAGCCGCACATCGGTGTAGCTCTCGGGCGTAGCGCCGTCGAGCGAGACCCACAACCGGTCGAGGCCGGCCGCGATCAGCTCGCGCGAGCGTTTTTCGGTCAGCAGCGTGCCGTTCGTGATCAACTCAACCGTGGCGGCCTGTTGCTTGGCGGCCCGCACCATGCCGGTGATGTCGGGATGGAACAGCGGCTCGCCAAAGCCTCCGAAGAAAACCGTCTCGACCGATGACGCAGCCGCAACTCCCTCGATGACGCGCTCGAAGGTTGTGCTCTCCATCCGGCCCATCGGCTCGTCCCACACGTTGCGGATGCACGTGCGGCAGGCCAGATTGCACAGACTTGTCGGCTCGATATAGACCTTTGCCAGGCGATGAATACTCTGGCGAATGTGTAGCGTGCCGCCGTCTAGCTCGGCGTGCAGCGTCGCCCCCGGCGTCAGCCCCAGGCGCCCGGCAATCTCTGGCGAGACGACCAGACGCCCGTCATCGTCGACTGTGATTTCAACCTGCTCCGGCGTGTCCATGCGATGCTCCGCCAATGCTCTGCAACCCTCGGCGCCGGCCTGCGCAGAAAGCGCGCGGTGCGCTACTGTCAATTCAACCCGAGCCGCGCGGCCCGTGCAAGGATGCTCAGGCACGGCTGGCGGGTGTCAAATGGCACCCTTTCCCGCCGTCTGCGCGCTGCTATGCGGGCGGGCGCAGTAGGCTGAGCGGCTCATCGGAGATCACCGGGGCACCTTCTCGAACGCGTTTTATTTTCTTTATTCCTGTGGACGTTATAGGGTACACTATCTAAAGGTAAGAGGGAAAGAGCGAAGCAAAGGAGTGATCATGCCGGTAGGTGAGCTTGAGATCACGATTATTGGGGCGGGACACGGTGGAAAGACCATGGCAGCTGACCTCGCCGCACGCGGGTATGCGGTTCGCCTGTACAATCGCACTTATGAGCACGTGGCAGCTATTGCGCTGCGCGGTGGCGTCGAGATTACGCTGGAAGACGGTGAGCAGGTATTTGGCGCGATCAAACTCGTGACGAGCGATATCGAGCGCGCGCTCGACGGCGTGCCGCTCATCATGGTTATCGTGCCTGCGTCCGGCCACCGCGATATCGCGCGGGCGGCGGCGCCCTATCTTCAGGACGGGCAAATCGTGGTGCTTAACCCTGGGCGGACCGGCGGCGCGCTCGAATTTTATCACACGCTCCGCCAGGAAGGCTGCACGGCTGATGTGATCGTGGCCGAAACAGAGACGTTTCTGTTCGCCAGCCGCAGCACCGGCCCGGCTCAGGCTCACCTTTTCCGCCGCAAGAACACCGTTCCGCTGGCGGCCCTGCCTGCCACCTCGACCCAGGCTGTGCTGGACCTTTTGCAGGAGGTCTATCCGCAGTTTATCGCCGCGCCAAACGTGTTGTACACCAGCCTGAACAACATGGGGGCCGTGTTCCACCCGGCGCTGACCCTGCTGAACGCGGGCTGGATTGAAGCCACGGGCGGCGATTTTGAGTTCTATGTGGACGGGGTTACACCGTCGACGGCGCACATGCTGGAGCGGCTAGATCGCGAGCGCGTGACCATTGCAGCGGCGCTGGGTGTGCGCGCGCAGACCGCTATCGACTGGCTGGCGCGTGCTTACTCGGCGCAGGGCGACAACCTCTACGACGCGATGCACGACAACCCCGGCTACAAGGGTATCCGCGCGCCGCAGACCCTGCGCCACCGCTACATTTTCGAGGATGTTCCGTTCAGTCTGGTGCCCATGGCCGAGCTGGGGAAGCGCTTTGGGGTAGAAGTATGGGGCATCGAAGCCATGATTCAACTGGCGTGCGTGCTGCACGGCACAGACTACCGTCACCGGGGGCGGACCCTGGAGCGCATGGGGCTGGTCGGATACTCGCTGCCGGAAATCACCCGGCTGGTCGAGACCGGTTGTGCCGAACCGATGCCTCTTGAAGCAAACGACAAGCCGTAGGACACCGGGAGGGTTTATGTCCGGAAAGACTGGCTGGGTGCTGGCCGGCAGCCTGGGCGACTGCGTGCATGTTGCCGGCGTCACGCGGTTTCTGGCAATCGCCGAGGAAGCGGGTTACGAGACGTACTTCACCGGGCCGGCCACCGATCCCGAGGCGTTCGTGGATGCGATCGTCGCGTACGATCCCGACGTGATCGGGATCAGCTATCGTCTGACGCCGGAAAACGCCCGCACACTGCTGACGGACCTGCGCGGGATGTTGAGCGCGGCGGGTGTGCTGGGGCGCAAGCGTATCTTCTTTGGGGGCACTCCGCCGGTCGCGGATGTGGCCCGCGAGCTGGATTTCTTCGATGCGATCTTCTCCGGTCAAGAAACACCCCACACGGTCCGGCGGGCGCTGGAAGGGCAGCCCGTTGACGGAGCCGATCCGGGCCAGTTTCCACAGCGCGCGATTGAGCGCATCCTTTGGAAGGCCCCGCTGCCGATCTTGCGCCACCATTTCGGCATCCCTGCCACCGAGATCGGGCCGACGGTCGAGGGCATCGAGCAGATCGCTGAAGCGGGCGTGCTGGATGTGATCTCGCTGGGGTCCGATCAGGATGCGCAGGAGAACTTCTTCCGTCCCGCGCTGCAGGACCCCAAGAGCAAGGGCGCTGGCGGCGTGCCCTTCCGGACCGAGGACGATCTGATCGCGCTGTACCAGGCGTCGCGTCGCGGCAACTATCCGCTGCTGCGCGCCTATTCCGGCACATCGGACCACCTGCGCTATGCTGACCTGCTGGTGCGGACGATCAACAATGCCTGGTGCGCCACCTCGCTGTTTTGGTTCAACGACATGGACGGGCGCGGACCCTCACCGCTGGAGCAATCGATCGCCGAGCACCAGGCCCTCATGCGCTGGCATGGTGAGCGGGATATCCCGGTCGAGGGTAACGAGTCCTATCACTGGGGAATGCGCGATGCCCCGGATGTGGTTGTGTGCGCTTCGGCGTATCTCTATGCGCACAATGCACGCCGGTTTGGCGTGCGCGACTACATTCTGACGTACATGTTCCAGAGTCCGCCGCACCTAAACAACGCGATGGACCTGGCGCGCGCGTTGGCCGTCCTGGAGCTAAGCGAGTCGTTCGCATCCGAGGACTTCCGTATCTGGCGGCAGACGCGGACCGGGCTGCTCAGCTACCCGGTCGATCTGTACCGGGCGCGCGCTCACCTGGCCCAGAGCACAATGCTGCAGATGGCACTGCGCCCGCACATCATCCACGTGGTCGGGCATACCGAGGCGCATCACGCGGCGACGGCGCCCGAGGTGATCGAAAGCGCGCTGATGACGCAAGAAGTGGTCGAAACCGCGCTGCGCGGCAACCCGGACCTGACCGCCGACCCGGCTGTGCAGCGGCGCAAAGCGGAACTGATCGACGAGACGCACCGCCTGCTCGATGCGATCCGCGCGCTGGGTCCCGACGAGAACGATCCGTTGAGCAGCCCGCGCGTCCTGGCCGAAGCGGTCGCGCGCGGGCTGATGGACGCGCCCCAACTGCGCAGCAATCGCTACGCGCCGGGGCGGGTCCGCACGCGCAGCATCGGGGGCGCGATCTGGGCAGTTGACGCTGCGGGGAACCCGCTGGACGAGGCGCGCCGGTTGAGCGCCCTGGCATGAAGCGGTGTTCGCCGCCGGGTCTGTGATCGTTGGCGTATCACATGAAAGGAGCGGTCTTGGCGTGGCTGCCCTGTGCGTGCCGGGCGGTCGCGCCGAGTGAGCCTATGATCGTGCGTGTTGCGCTGCTGATAGCACTGCTGACGGCGTTTGCCGTTCCGGTCCGGGCGCAGGATGACGGGCTGCTTGCGCCCCTGGGCGTGGAAGGCGAAACGGTCTATATTCCCTTTCCCGTCGACATCACCCTCGACGGCGATCTGAGTGATTGGGCAGGCGTGCCCTTCCACACCGTCGATTGGGGTCCCAACCCGTCGCGAGACCCCCAAGAGAACGGGTCGTTCACCTTTGGGCTGGCGGCGGATGCCGAGCGGCTGTATGTGGCCATGACCATGCCCGACAAGACGATCATCGCCGGGCAGCATGGGACGGATTTCTGGAACGAAGACTCACTGGAGTTCTTCGTCAATCTAACGGGCGATTTCTGGGCGCGTGGGTATGC
>DYEN01000163.1 GCA_020725705.1 Anaerolinea sp. | reverse complement strand
GATTATCGAGACGCTGCTCGGCGACGTGTCCGCGTACATCCCGACCAACGTGATCTCAATCACCGACGGGCAGATCTACCTGGAAACGGACCTGTTTTATTCGGGCGTTCGCCCGGCGATCAACACCGGCCTGAGCGTGAGCCGCGTGGGTGGCGACGCGCAGCGGCCGATTATGAAGCGTATCGCGGGGCGCCTGAAGCTGGAAATGGCGCAGTTCCGCAGCCTGGCGGCGTTCGCGCAGTTCGGCTCGGACCTGGACCGCGCGACGCAGCAGCAGCTTGACCGCGGCATGCGCCTGCAGGAAATCCTCAAGCAGCCCCAGTACCGCCCAACCCCGCTGCGCGACCAGGTGGCGCTGCTCTTCGCCGGGACGCGCGGCAAGCTTGATCATGTGCCGGTGCCGCTGGTCAAGGAATGGGAAGACCGGTTCCTGACGCATTTCCACAGCCACTATCCGGACTTCGACGAAAAGCTCGCTGCGGCGGACTACAAGCTGACGGAGGAGATCGAGGCACTGCTGGAAGAGGCGGTCGAGAGCTTCAGCGCGGTGTGGGACAAGCTGGCCGAGTCAATGGCCTAGTGTGCCTGGCACGGCCAGGGCCGACCGGAAGAGAGTAGCTTATGCCAACAACACGCGAGATCAAGCGCCGCATCAACTCGGTGAAGAATATCAACCAGGTAACGCGCGCGCTGGAAGCCGTCTCCGCCTCATATGTGCGCCGGGCGCAGAATGCTGTGCTGGCGAGCCGGCCCTACGCACAGCACGCCTACGACGTGCTGGTGAACGTCGCCGCACAGAGCAAAGGCGAGCCGCTGCACCCGCTGCTGTATGTGCACGAGCCGGTCGAGCGGATCGGCATCCTGCTGATCACCGGCGACCGCGGGCTGGCCGGCGCGTACAACGCGAACGTGATTCGCCGGGCGATGCGCTTCGCCGAATCATACGAGCGACCGATCCACTGGGTGACGGTGGGGCGCCGCGGGCGCGATGCGATTCGCCGCTGGATCGCGCGCCTAGAGCGCGATGATAGCGCTCCGGCGTACCTCAAGCAGCAGGAGATCGTCGCGGAGTTTTCGTATCTGCCGGCTGATCCGGACCTGGGCGACGTCGCGGAGATCGCGCAGATCGTGTTCGACGAGTTTCTCAAAGAGCCGGTGCACGAGTTCTTCATCGCCTACACACACTTCATCAACACGGTGACCCAGGCGCCGCGCGTGCTCCCCCTGCTGCCGCTGCGGCCTTTCGAGACGCACATCAAACGCATCAGCGAGCTGGTCCAGCCGGACCCGGAAGTGCGCAGCCGCACGCGGGATTACATCTACGAACCGGACGCGGCGGCCATTCTGGACGAGGTCATCCCGCGCCTGACACAGCTTCAGATTCTGCAGGCGATTCGCGAGAGCCTGTCGAGCGAACACAGCGCGCGCATGGTCGCCATGCGCAACGCCTCGGAGAGCGCCGAGGCGCTGGCGGAAGCCTTGCAGCTTGAATACAACAAGGCGCGCCAGCTGGTCATTACCAACGAAATTCTAGATATCATCGGCGGCGTCGAGGCGCTGCAAGACCGAGATTAGCCGGCCACGCAGACCCGGAGGACAGAAGCAACGTTATGGTGACGCAGACCAAGCAGGAAGTAAAAGGCACGATTTCGCAGATTTTGGGCGGTGTGGTGGATGTCGCCTTCCCGCCGACGGCGCCCCTGCCAGACATCTACGACGCGATTCGCGTGCCGCGTGAAGGCCAGGACGACTTGATCCTGGAAGTCCAGCAGCACCTGGGCGAGAACCGCGTGCGCTGCGTGGCGATGGACTCGACGGACGGGCTGCAGCGCGGTCTGGACGCGTTCGCGACCGGCGCGCCAATTCAGGTGCCGGTTGGCGAGGCGGTGCTGGGCCGCATCTTTAACGTGCTCGGCCAGCCGATCGATGGCAAAGGCCCGGTCCAGGCCACGACCTATTACCCGATCCACCGCCCCGCGCCGCCCTTTGACGAGCAGGCGACCTCGGTCGAGATGTTCGAGACGGGGATCAAGGTTATCGACCTGATCGCCCCATTCCGGCGCGGCGGAAAGTCCGGCATCTTCGGCGGCGCCGGCACGGGCAAGACCGTCATCATCATGGAGTTGATCCGCTCGATCGCCAAGGAGCACGCCGGTTTCTCGGTGTTTGCCGGTGTGGGCGAGCGCACG
>DYEN01000162.1 GCA_020725705.1 Anaerolinea sp. | reverse complement strand
GGCGGGCATCGGCGAGAGCCAGATCGACGCACGGATCAGCGATCTGATGACCTGGACCAATCCCACCGTCGGTCTGGCGGCACACACCGGCCAGACCGACATTCGCATCACCGCCCGCGCCGACACCGAAGCCGAGGCCGACCGCATGATCGCCGAGGCCGAGGCGATCATCCGCGAGCGCGTCGGCGAATACATCTACGGGACGGGCACGGATCGGCTCGAAGACGTGTTCCGCGCGCTGCTGCGCGAGAAGGGGTGGAAGCTGGCGGTCAGCTATACGGGTCCCGAAGGCGATATCTTCGCGGCGCGGCTGGGCAACGGCGACGGGATCACCTGCGAGACATGCGACGACGATCTGGCGGCGCTGTTGGCGCGGCTGGGGATGGACCCGGCTGAGGCCGGCGACCCGGCGTCGCTGGACTATTGCTACCTATCACGCAGCGAGGCGAAGCGTCTGGCGGCAGAAACCGGCGCCGATGTCGTGATCGCGATCGTGACGTTCGACGCGGGCACGGGGATTACAGCGCTCACCGCGCACGAGGAACGCAGCCGGTGTTACGCCTTTGGCGGGGCCAATTCCGAGGCGCCGTATTGGGCCGGGACATGGGGTATGAGCATGGCCTGGCGGCTGTCGCGGCAGGCGGTTGGAGAAGGGCCGCAGTGATGCTGTCGCGAACCGATGCTGCGGCGCTGGCGCGGGCGCTGGCCCAGGCAGGGCTGATCAGCTTTGGCCGCTTCGAGCAGGTCGGCGGGGGTTGGTGGCCGGTCGCGATCCGGCTGGGCTGGCTGCCGTCTTACCCGGCGTTGCTGCGCGACGTGGCCCGATCACTTATCCCGCTGCTGGACGGGCTGACAATCGACCGGGTGCTGGCCGCGCCGGGCGCCCTGCCGATCGCGGTCGCGCTGAGCCTGGAGACGGGGATCCCGGCGGTGTACATCGCGCACGACGCCGACGCTCCGGCCTACGCGATCGAAGGCGCTTACGACGTGGGGCACCCCACCGCGCTGCTGTCGGATGTGCTGCTGGACGCGGGGCAGGCGGATGCGATCATCAGGTTGGCCGGGCATGTCGGTTTGGATGTGCACACCCTGGTCGCCGTGCTGGATCTCGGGCTGGGCGCACGCGAGGCGCTGGAAGCACGCGGCTGGACGGTGCGCCCGGCGCTGACGCTGGCCGCGGCGCTGCCCGCGCTTGAGGCGGCGGGCTATTTGCCGCCGGTGATGCGTGCCAGTGTCGCGGAATGGATCGCGGACTGCCGGCGCGATCCCGGCTGCGGCTAGGGCGCCGCGCGCGAGCGCTTAGCATACCGGGTCGATGGACGCCGGGGCGACCTGCGGCGCGGTGTAGGTGCGCAGCCGCGTCGCCAGCAGGAACCCCAGCGTGCCGAAGCCGAGGAACAACGCCAGCGTTGCGGTGAAGAACGTGTCGAAGTTTGCGCCGTCGATCATGCCGCCGAGAAGCTGCGCGTCGATCCCAATCGCCAGATCGAAGCTTGTGTAGAGCAGCGCCGTGCCGATACCGCGCAGCGCAGGCGGAATCGCGTCCTGGGCGATCGCGTCGGCAATGGCACGCACCATCCCCCACCCGGACGCCATCAGCGCGATCGCACCGTAGGCGCCGACGGTACCGGTCGCCCGGCTGAGCAGCACGACTCCCGCCGCCGCGATCACCAGCCCCGGCAGGGCGACCGGCTGGCGCCCGACGGCGTCTGAGACACGCCCGGCCACCGGCTCGATGACGGTATCAATCAGCGACCAGATGCTCAACCCCAGACCCATGGCGACGGCGGCCAGCAGGTGCGGTGCGTCGTCGTAGAGTGCGGTACGCTCGGCCAGCAAGGGGTAGAAGGTGAACATCAACGTCAGCAGCGCGCCGGCGCCGACGATCAGCAGAATCGCCGCCCAGGTTCCGCGCTGGCGCAGGGCGAGGGCGGTGTCGCGCCGCGCGCCGTTGGATTCCGACACGTCGGGACGGTCGGTGGGAAGGGTATACGTTACCACCAGCGCCAGCAGGCTCAGCGCGCCGCTGAGGACGAAAACCGCTTCGAAGCCAAGCGCGTTTTTCAGGCCCTCGCCAACGAGCGGACTGAATATCCCGGCGACGGAGAAGGCGGCATTGTTCAGGCCGAGCGCCTCGCCCCGCCGCGATGGGGGCGCCAGGTCCGCGCTGAGCGCTTTGCTGGCGGTTGTGAAGATGCCCAGGGCTGCGCCGGTGCCGATGCGCGCCAGCAGAAACACGGCGATGGAGTGACTGGCAAAATAAAACGCGCTGGCAACCAAGCTCAGCAGCGCCCCGATCAGCATCCAGCGGCGGCGGCCCTGCCGGTCGGAGAGCGTCCCGGTGGGGACGCGCGACGTGACGGCGGTGAACGCCAGGATCAGTGTGGCGGTTCCGATCCACTGCTCGGTGGCGCCGAGGCGGTCGGTGATGAACAGCGGGACGACCGGAATGAGGATCGTGACCGCGAAGGCGAACAACAGCAGGCCCACCAGCGCCCGGTAAAACACGGCGGGAAGCGGCGGGCGGGGCGGACGCGGTGCAACAGCCAACGGTTCGCGCGGAAACGGAATCACCGGCGACTCCTACGGTTGTGTTCAATTGGGGTCCAGGCAGATCGAGCGATCTGCATCGCTACCGGGCGTGGGCGCGCGTTCTGCGGTGCGGGCAATGACGGGCGCGCCCAGACGCTAATGGGTGTGTACCGGGCCGTAGCGGCCTTCAAAGGCGCTGCGGGTCAGGATCAGGGTGAGCGCGCGGCCATTGGCCCACTCGTGTTCCACCTCGAAACCGATGCTCTCGCACCAGCCCAGGGCGCGCGTGTTGGAGCGGCGCACGTCCATGCGCAGGGCGTTGCACGTGCCGGTGGCAAAGAGCGCGCGGGCGTAGGTGAGGACGGCTTCGCGCCCATAACCCTTGTTCCACAGCTCAACCTCGCCGATCAAGAGCGAGACGGAGATGCTACCCGGCCGGTCGTCGCAGGCGATGTAGAACTCGCCAATCGGGGGCTGCGTCCCGCTGCGCAGGCAAATCATGAAATGGGTGGCGACGGGCTTGCCCTGGACATGGCGCTCGTACCAGGCCTGCATATCGCGCTCGTCGTACTGCATGCCATCCACGTTGCCGACCGGCCCCATCACGGCAGGGTTGTTCCACCAGCGCTGAAGATAGGGCAGATCGGCCCTGGTGGTGGGCCGGATCAGCAACCGCTCGCCCTCGACGCGCTGCGGAAGATCGGGGAGTGCATGGCCACCACAATCAGTCATCGTCGTCCAACCTCAACACAGCCATGAAAGCCTCCTGGGGGATTTCGACGTTGCCGATCATCTTGAGACGCTTCTTGCCCTTCTTTTGCTTTTCGAGCAGCTTTTTCTTGCGCGTGATATCCCCTCCGTAGCACTTAGCGAGCACGTCTTTACGCAAGGCTTTAACGTTGGCACGGCTGACCACGTGTTTGCCGATGGCTGCCTGGATCGGAACCTCGTAGAGCTGGCGCGGGATCAGGCGTTTGAGCTTGGACACCAGGCGCTGCCCCTTGTGGAATGCTTCGTCCTGATGGACGATCATGGCGAGGGCGTCCACCGGCTGCTTGTTGACCAGCACATCCAGCTTGACGAGCTTCTCCGGCCGGTACTCCAGGAAGTGATAGTCCAGGCTGGCATAGCCGCGTGTGGCGGACTTGAGCCGGTCGTAGAAATCCACGATCAACTCGGCGAGCGGGATCTCGTACTTGAGCAGTACGCGCTTCTGGTCCAGATATTCCATGCTGGTATAGATGCCGCGCTTCTTGGTGACGAGGTCCATAATGGGGCCGATGAACTCTTCGGGCGTGAAGATTTCGATCGCCATCCATGGTTCGCGGATCTCGGCGATCGCGCTTTCGTCCGGCAGATCCGCCGGGCTGTGGATGGTAAGGACCTCGCCGCTGCGCAGCACGACCTGGTACTCGACGCTGGGTGCGGTCGCCAGCAGGTCGAGGTCGTACTCGCGTTCCAGCCGCTCCTGAACGATGTCCATGTGAAAGAGGCCAAGAAACCCGACGCGGAAGCCGAAATTGAGCGCCTGAGACGTTTCCGGCTCAAAGACCAGCGAGGCGTCGTTGAGCTGGAGCTTTTCGAGCGCGTCGCGCAGGTCGTTGTAGTCGTCGTT
>DYEN01000161.1 GCA_020725705.1 Anaerolinea sp. | reverse complement strand
TGTTCCGTCTGTGGCGGTCAACGGTTCGTTTGCGGTTTTTGGGCGGCAGAGTGCCGATCAACAGGCGCCGGCCAGCCCGACAAGGCCGGCGCCTGGCTGGCCCGCAAAGCGTAGCTAGCTGTTCGCCTGAAGCTCCTGCTGGATGATGGCGTCGAAGACTTCGAACGGCTGCGCGCCGAAGGGGTAGACAACCCCGTTGATCACGAATCCGGGCGTGCCGCGGAAGCCGTACATCTGCGCGGTCTGGAAATCCTGAATGATCTCGTCGAGATGGCGTTCTTCGGCCAGGCAGGTTTCGAACTCGTCGACATCGGGCAGGCCGATTTCCTCGGCAAAGCCGACCAGGGTTTCCTGGCTGAGCGTCGGCGGCGATGACTCTTGGTGAATGTCGAAGATGCGGTTGTGCATCTCCCAGAACATACCCTGATCGTTGGCGCACTCGGCGGCCATCGCCGCGCGGACCGAGTCCTCACCGAAGATAGGGAAGTCGCGGTACACGAAGCGCACCTCGTTCGGATACTTCTCCAGAATCCTGGGCAGGGTTTGCTCGTAGAAGCGGCCGCAGTAGCCGCACTGGAAATCCGAGAATTCGACGATCGTCACGGGGGCGTCGACCGGGCCGCGGAAGGCGTCATTGTCCGCCGTGATATCGACCGGGATCGGCGTCGGCGTGGGCGGAATTGGCGTGTTGGTGGGGATCAGTGCCGCCACCTGCGTGCTGACCGACTGATCCACAAGCTGCGCCAGGTCGTCGCGGCTGAGGCCGTCGCCGCTGCCGAGCAGGGACGCACTGCCGCTGATCCGGGTGGCGACGGCGCTGTCGATCATGTCCTGCAAGGCGAGGCGCCCGGTTTCCGGGTCGCCGGGCGCCAGCCCCAACGCGCCGACCTGCGTGCCGACGGCTTCGTTTGCGGCGGCGCGCAGCGCGTCATCGTCCAGGCTGTCATTGTCCGAAAGAAGCGTCGCGATCAGCAGGCCGCCGAGCAGAAACGCTGCGGCAGTCATGATCAGGGTCAGTGTGGAGCTGCCGTGCCCGTTCACCGCCTGGGGCACGGGGCGAGGCGAGGCGTCGCGCAGCGATACAGGTTTGTCGTGTTCAGGGGTAGGGAGCTGCGGCGCTGAATGTTCGGCCATAGTGGTCCTCGTGTCTGCTACCGGTACAGTTGGGTTCGCCGATTATACGAAGGGAGCGCGTTCTTGACAATCGCAAACGCGCCGCGCCGGGAGCAATATCCCGGCGCGGCACTGGCGTTGAGGTGGGCGCGGTGGCGAGGATCAGGCGACGTCCTCGTCAACAAAGGTGTCGGAGTCGTCCGCCGCAAAGACATGATGCAGCGGCATGATGTTGTAGGACTGCCGGATCAGGGTCTCGATCTCGTACATCAGGTCCGGGTTGTCGCGCAGGTATTCTTTAGCGTTCTCGCGCCCCTGGCCGATGAGGCCGTCGTTGTAGCGGAAGAACGCGCCGCGCTTTTCGATGATCCCGGTTTCGACGCCCAGGTCGATCACATCGCCCTCTTTGCTGAAGCCTTCGTTATAGAGGATGTCGATCTCGCACTGGCGGAAGGGTGGGGCGACCTTGTTCTTGGTGATCTTGACGCGCGTGCGGTTGCCGATCACTTCGTCCTTGCGTTTGATAGCCTGGATGCGGCGGATGTCGATGCGCACGCTGGCGTAGAAGCGCAGGGCACGCCCGCCCGTGGTCGTCTCCGGGTTGCCGAACATGACGCCGATCTTCTCGCGAAGCTGGTTGGTGAACAGCACGGCGGTGTTCGATTGCTTGATCGCGCCGGAGAGCTTGCGCAACGCCTGGCTCATCAGCCGCGCCTGCAGACCAACGTGGCTGTCGCCCATCTCGCCTTCCAGCTCGGCGCGTGGGACCAGCGCCGCCACGCTGTCGAGCACTACCACGTCGACGGCGCCGCTGCGCACCAGCGCGTCGGTGATTTCCAGCGCCTGCTCGCCCGTGTCCGGCTGCGAGATATAGAGGTTATCGACGTCGACACCGAGCCGCTGCGAGTAGATGGGGTCGAGCGCGTGCTCCATGTCGACAAAGGCGCAGACCCCGCCCATCCGCTGGGCCTCGGCGATGACGTGCAGGCAGAGTGTCGTCTTGCCGGAGCTTTCCGGGCCGTAGATCTCGGTGACCCGCCCGCGCGGGATTCCGCCGACGCCGAGCGCCAGGTCAATGGCCAGCGACCCGGTCGGAATGACGTCCACCTGCAGGTGCGACGCGTCACCCAGCCGGACGATGGTCCCGTCTCCATATCGCTTGGTCAGTTCGCTAAGCGTGTTATCCAGTGCTTTCAAGCGGGCCTCGTCAGGCATCGCGTTTTCTCCACTTTCAGATACCGATCGCGCATGAGGGCGAAGAGACATTATTCAGACTAGCTCAAGAATAGCACAGACGTTCTAATTTGTCAACAGGCGCTCCGAACCGCTCCGTCGCCGCAGATACAACACCCCCGCCGGTCGGTTGAGCGGGCGGGGGTGGGGTGATAGCCGAGGTGGATGAGAGATTACTCAAGCACGAGGTCGAGCGTGAAGGTGCCCTGGGTTCCCCCGACCTGCAGTCCGTAGTGCGTGGCGATGATGTAGTACGTGCCGGTGAAGGCGAGGGTCTGGTTCTCGATGGCCGAGTTGCGGTTTTCGCCCGGCACGACATCGTCGTTAAAGGCGATCTGAATGCCGTCCGGCGAGATGAGATAGAGCGCCGGGTCGAGCGTGCCGCCGGTCGCGTTCATGGCGATGCTGACCACGTCACCCTGCTGTGCCTGGAACGAGTAGAGGATATAGCGCTGCTGGTCGGTGATGCTGCCCGACACCGACGAGCCGTAGCTAATCGGGATGGCGCTATTCAGCCGCGTCTGGTAGTTCAGCGACGAGGCATTGGTCATGTTGAAGAAGCCGCCGGGGCCGGCCGTCGCCGTGCCGTCTGGCCCGACTTCAAACGTGATCATGAAACGGGCGTCGGGTGCGATCTGCTGCTGGGTGTTGACGATGGTCTGCTCCAAGACGACGGCGGTCAGTTCGAACGTGACCGGGCTTGTGTCACCGCACGGGTTCTGATACCAGACCTCGATTTCATACGTCCCGGGCACCAAGCGGTTCGGCGGCCAGTAGATGTACGATACCGGGCTGGTGGTCGGTTCCAGGCAGCCAACGTTGCCATCAGCGGCCAGGATGCCACCGCTTACCACTTGCGGGGTGTCATCGTAGACCGCGTCCCCATTCGGATCGCGGATCAAGAGCTGCAGGTCGGCGATCGTGTTCCAGGTCAGTGTGACCTCGATTGTGCCGGCGGGCAGGTCCAGGTCCAGGCCCGTTTCTTCGCTCACCAGCGGCGGTGTGACGCCGGTGCTTTGCGTCACCCGCAGGCTGTACTCACCTTCGGTCCCGCCGATCGCCAGCGCGTAGCGGCTCACCATGACCGTGTATGTGCCGTCCGATGGCAACACGACCTGCAAGGCAGAGTCGGTCGTCTCAGGGCTGGCGTCCTCGTTCGACCCCAGGACGTTGTTGTTCGGTCCAAACAGCGCCACCGAGGTGTCGAGGCTGCCCGACTGCGCATTGACGATGATATCCACCGTCGCGCCGGCGGTGCCCTCAAAGGTGTACGCCCGCGCGGGCGCTGTGTTCGTGATCAGGCCCGAGACTGTGCTGCCGATCGCGATCGGCTCGGCCTGCCCCAACAGGTTGGAGAAGATGGTGAAGTCGAGACCGGCGTTGACCCCGCCGTTCACCAGCGTCCACGACGCATCCGGTGCCAGTTCCAGGCGCGCCACATATTCCTGTCCGGGGTTCAGCGTGCCGGTGATGCTCTCGGCCTCTTCGCCGTTGGCGCTGGCGCTCACGGTGAAGACCTGCGGACCGCCCACATCGCAGGTATCGAGGTAGTAAATGATGATCTCGTAGCTGCCCGCGGGCACATCACCCGCCGGCCAGGCGATCGTTTCGGTGGGGCTGTCGGCGATGGCCCCTTCGCACGTGCCGTTCACGTCTGCGTCGAGCGTGCCGCCGCTGGGGGAGCCAGGGCTAAAGGCATGGACCGTGCCGCCGACCGGATCGCGCACTTCCAGGTTGAAATTGACCGCGGCGTTCCAGGTCAGCTCGAACAGCAGGCCGCCGTTTTCGAGAGTGACCATTTGCCCGCCGACCTGCTGGATCCCGCTCAGGCGCAGCGTGAACTGCCCGCCCGCATCCCCTTCCGCGCCGCTGCCGCGCATCACGGCGATGTAGTAGGTGCCCGTGCTGGGGATATTAATGTCGGCCAGCGCGGCGGTACCGGGGCTGCTCGTGTCCGAATCGGACGCGACGACATTCCCGCGCTCGTCGGTCACGATTACCACCGGCGCCAGATCGTCAACGTTGGTCGATACATCGATGGTCAGTGTATCGCCCGCGCTGGCGTTGACGGTGTAAACCTGGATGAAGGTCTCGGAGTTCAGAGTCCCGGTCACCACGTCGCCGACGACAAGCTGACGGCGGACCGTGTCCTGGGCGAAAACTGGCGAAGCGATCAGGCCCGCAGCCAGAGTCAAAACCAGAATCGCCAGCCCGGCCCGGCGCAGGGCCAGGCGCGTGAACATGCTTAACTCTGTTTTAGCGTTCATCATCTGCATCCCAGTAGTCACTCCTCATTGGTGGCGTCAGTACAATGACTTTCGCTCACAACCATGTTCCGAGTGTAGCCGAAACATAGGCGATCCGCAAAGGTTGAAGGTCGGCATTCAGGCAATAGCTGGGCAGTCGTAGGGCAGGGCTGCTCCACACCGCGCGCGCTCAAAGGCGGAGCACGGCGAAGGGATGTGCGCGGCGCGCAGTCAATCCCCTGCCGGGCGCGGGGTCGCCGCGACGCTGCCGCCCAGCTCGACGAAATTGGTCGTGCCGGCCCGGACGCTGATGTCCTGCGCGAAGCGCCGCCCGTTGAGCGTCACGCTGATCGTGTATTCGCCTTCCGGCACGTCGCCCATGGCGAAGTTCTCGCGCCAGACCGGGTCCGGGTTGACTTCCCAGCCGAACCGCTGATCGGGCGACCGTTTGGGCGCGATATAGGTGGTGGTTGTCTGCACCACGCGCCCGCGCTGCGTCAGGGTCACGGTGACATCTTCGGCCAGTGTGCCGTCCGGATAGGTCACCCGCCCGGCAACAACGCCATGGCCCACATAGGGTACGATCCACAGCAGGGGGTTGACCACCGAGTAGTAGTTGTTCTCGCCCAGGCGGACTTCCAGGTGCACGTGCGGCCCGCTGACATCGCCGGTGCCGCCGATCAGGCCGATAGTGTCGCCCTGCTCGACATGCTCGCCTTCCTGGACCAGAATGACCGACAGGTGCGCGTAGAGCGTCCACAGTTTCTGGCCTCGGTAGCCGATGTCATGCTCGATGATGACGACGTTGCCATAGGCCGGGTAGATCCCCTGCTGGTTTCCGTCGATGGACTCCGCGCCGTTGTTAGCCCAGATAACCGTCCCCGACGCCACCGCGCGCACGCGCTCGCCCACGGGATTCGGCATGTCCACCCCATGATGCACGCGCCACTCGTTGCGCGGGCCGTCGGAGCCAAACGGATAGTAGAACAGGCTCTCGCTGTTGGCGCTGGCGTCCACCGGGCGCTTCATCCAGTAGTGATCGTTGATGTGCAAGCGCAGTGGTGCTTCTTCCGGCGGCGGCTGGTAGCCGATAGGGGTGGCGTTCCAGGCGACCGGCAGCCCGGTCGGGCTGGGGAAAGGGGTTGGGCCGGACGCGGTTGGCGCGGGCGACGTCGGCGTCAAGGCCGGCGTGGCGGTTGGCGTGGGCCAGGGGGTGTATTCCAGACCGGCGGGAGCGACGAGCAGCTCGGCGGCGGGGTCGGTGGGCGGCAGCGCCGGGACGGTCGCGGTGGTGTCCGCCGGGTCAATAGTGGGGAGCAGCGTCGCGGCAGATTCAAGCTGAGCACGCAGCTCAAGCTGCCAGGCCTGCGGTGAGGCTTCGCCGGGGGTGTTTGTCGGAACAGGCACCGAAACCGTGATCTCCGGCTTGACGTTCTGCCAGACGTACAACCCGCCGATGGCGATCAGCGCGAGAAGGATCAAGACGCCCTGCAGATTGCGGCTGCGTTCCATGACTTGTTCCTGCCGCGCTACTGCTGGTCAGGCGGGATAGGCGTCGCGGTGCGGCGCACCTCGGGCGTGGGCGACGCGGTAGGCAGGGGTGGCGGGGCCGGGATGTTAGTCGCTGCGATCAGGAAGGCGTTTAGCTCGTCCGGCGTATACAGCTCCAGCATGGCGTCGCGCCAGCTCAGGTTGTCCGTCTTGCGGAAGACCCAGAACTGGATGGCCCCGAAGTTGTGCTGCCAGGTTCGTTGTGCCGGGACGCGCTCCCAGCCATAATCCTCGGCGATCTGCGTGAGATCGACGTAATAGCCGGCGGGCGGAAGGTCTTTCAGGCGACCGCCACGCTCGTAGTCTTCGGGCGAGCCGCTGCTGCGCGCGGTGAAGTCCCAGGGCAGGTCGCGCAGTGGCTCGCCGAACGCGCCGCCCTGTGCTTCTTCCGCCACGCGGACGTAGACCCGCCAGTACGTGTTCACCTCGATATCCTCGCGCACGATCTCGATCGGTGTGGGTGGTGGCAGGTAAATCAGGTCGCGGTTGATGGCGATGGCGCGCCCGGTGTAGTGCCAGTTCTCGCGCGGCTCGCCCGGTTCGGGCGGGCGGCCCTGCGGCCAGAAGGCGTCTTCGAGCGTTCCGAGGAAGTCGTAGCGGACCTGCTCCAGCACGGCGATGCGCATCGCTTCGAAGGATTCATTCACCCGGCTGGAGAGGCGCGGGAGCGGGGCGGTAACGCCGTTGAGCAGTGCCAGCCCATACAGCCCGGTCGTCTGGGGGCGCTCGTCTTCGATGTAGAGCGGGTCGGGCACGTCCGGGCTGAGGGGCAGACCGCCGCTTTGCACGAATCCCGCAGGCAGCGGCGCGTCGGTCCAGTCCGGGTCTTCGGCGCGGCCTGGTAACGAGGTGGCATCGGTCGCCGCCCCGAAGCTGTCCGGCGACTTGGCGATAAGCTGTGTGCGGCGGTCGATGTCGAGCGTGTAGAGCACGCTGGCATCGTTCGGTGCCCAGGCGGGCATCCGCCCGCGCCCGATCAGGGTTGGCGGCTCGTCGGGTCGATCCACCCACTTGTAATAGACGCCTTCCACGCCATTCACGCGCGCGGTGTAGGCGATGCGCGTGCCATCGTGACTCCAGGTGGGGTGCGTCTCGTTGACATCCGCCGTCCGGGTCAAGTTGAGAGCCTGCTGCTCGCGGTCGGCGTTGGGGTTGTCCAGGTCGAAGACGACGATTTCCTGGTTGCCATTGCGCCAGGTAACGTAGGCGATCTGCCGCCCCTGTGGGGACCAGGCCGGCTCGATATCGGGCGCCGGCGATGTCGTCATCTGCACCGCGCCGTCACGCGTGGCGATCTCCGGATCGGAACTGATGATATAAATGTCGAGGTTGCGCGTCTGATCGTTGTAACCTTCATACGCGATGAAGGCGCCGTCCGGACTCCAGGTGGGCGCGCCTTCGAACCCCGGCGTGAACGTCAGCCGGCTGATCGCCCCGGTCGCCAGTTCCAGGACATACAGCTCCCAGTTGCCGTCGCGCCGGCTGGTGAAGGCCAGCCGCGTCCCGTCCGGACTCCAGGCCGGGTCACGGTCGTCGGCAGGGTGGTTGGTCAGGCGCAGAGGCTCGGTCTCGCCCACGCCGAGCGCCCAGAGATCCGTTTGCCCGCCGGTGCGCAGCGTAAAGACGACGCTGCCGCCCACCCGCAGGGGATCGGGGACCGGGGTGGGGGTTGGGATCGGCGTGGGGAAGATCGCGGTGGGGACGGGTGTGTTGCCGCTCGCCTCGGGCCACGCGCCGGCGATCCCCGCCGGGACGCTTGGCGTATTGTTGTCTGTGGTCTGCCAGATGACCGCCGCCAGCAGCGCGAGCAGCAGCAGGACGGCGAAGGCACTCAACGCGCGGTTCTGCGCGCGCAGCGGGTCCTCGGCGATGGTCGGGCGAAGCTCGGCGGCAGCGGCACGCTGTGCCATGCGATCGCGGCGCCCGGCGACCGTCTGGGTGATCTGGTATGCTTGCTCGGCGGTGCGCCGCGTGCGCCGGGCCGTCCCCAGGATCAACCTCGCTGCGCCGACCACGACACCGGCGATCGCGACAAGCAGGCCGATCAGCCCGTTTTTGAGATGCGCAGCCTGCTGAACCGCTGCCAGCGCCGCCCACGCGCCCACGCGCAGAAGAGCGTTACCCAGCCGGTCGGTGACACGGAACGCGCGAACAAGCATGATGCTTTCTTAACCTCTGCGTACGCTGCCCGCTGGCGGACGGCCCCCAGTCCGGCTGCGGATTCTACAGAAAAAGGATCGGCGGGGCAACATCCGGGATGGCCCGCCCTCAGACCAGTCCGTCGGCGTAGGCAAAGAGCGCCGCGGCGCCGCCGGTATGCCAGAACAAGACGCGCTGATCCCGACCGAACTCGCCACGCCGGATCCGGTCGATCAACCCGGCCAGCGCCCGCCCGGTGTAGACCGGATCGACCAGTATCCCTTCGTGACGCGCCAGCAGGCGGATCGCCTCACGCTCCGGCTCGCCCAGCACGCCGTAGCCGCCGCCGCGATAACGGTCGTCGACCAGGACAGGCGGCAGGTCGAGAGCGTCCAGACTGACCAGCGCGGCGCCGTCGCGCATCAGTGCGCTGATCCGGGGTGCGAGCACGTCGCGAGGTTGGTCGACGCTGATCCCATAGATGGCAGTCGTCCGCTCCAGACCCGCAAGCTGCGCGCCCAGCGCCAGCCCGGCCTGCGTGGCGCCGGAGCTAGTCGCGAACACGACCGCGTCGAACGGCGGCTCGGCGGCCATTTGCTCGGCCAGCTCCAGGAACGCGGCAGCATAGGCCACGACGCCGTAGGCATTCGAGCCGCCGTAGGGGACGGTGTACGGCACGCCGCCAGCGGCGCGGACTTCGGCCTCGACGCGTGCCAGCCCGGCGGCATAGGGCGCACGTTCCTCGGTCCAGTGGATGGTTGCGCCGAGCAGGTGGTCGAGCAGCAGGTTGCCGTTGAACACGGCGGGCGCCACACCTCCGGGCGCATAGAGCACCAGGTGACACGCCAGGCCGCAGCGCGCAGCCGCAGCCGCCGTCTGCCGGGCGTGGTTGGACTGCGTCGAGCCGGCGGTGAGAACGGTATCGGCGCCCTCGTTCAGCGCCTGCGCCATCAGGTATTCGAGCTTGCGTGTTTTGTTCCCGCCCGTCGCCAGACCGGTGAGATCGTCGCGCTTGATATACAGCGCCGGCCCGCCGATCGCCTTCGTCAGATTCGGCAGCGGCTCGACCGGCGTGGGCAGGTGCGCCAGCGCAACACGCGGCAGATAGTTTAGCGCGGCGCGGAATGCTTCGGATGCGGGCATAGTGTGGTCCGTTTCGTGCTGTGCAGAGATATCGACTGTTATTATACTCGACCGCGAGATCCGCACGAACGGCGCCGGAGTGCGCCAGGAGTTGGAGATGGGGCTGTTGAGTGACGAAGCGCGCGCCTTTCTTCAGAAACCGCTGCTGGCGCGCATGAGCACGATCGACGAACAGGGCTATCCGCATACGGTACCCGTCTGGTTCAAGCTGGACGGCGACGACATTGTGATCATCGCCACGCGTGACACCCGCAAAGTGGGGCATATTGCGCGCAATCCGAAAGGCGCCGTCGCGGTGGGCGGGGACTCCGGCGATGGCGGGGGATACCTGCTAAAAGGCGAGTTTTCGGTTGAGGAAGACCCCGGGCTGTATTGGATGAAGACGCTGACCTATCACTATGAAGATGAGGAGCAGGCGGCGAAAGACGTCGCCGCGTGGAGCGACCTGGACATGATCGTCATCCGTCTGAAGATCCGCAAGGTGATCAAAGTGGCGTGAATCAAGCGACCCCGCAAAACCGATGCGGGGCCGCGTGTGTTGAGCGTATCAGTCTTTCTTGCCGAAGCTGCCGCGGCTGCGGATGGTCGGGCTATCGACCCGGCGCGATGAGCTGCCGCCGAGTCGCTGGCCGAAGAAGCCGCCCGGACGGCGCAGGCGTGGCCGGCCAAAGACACCCCGGCTGCGGATCAGCGGCGAGTCGTAGCGGCGTGTGCCCGCGCCGCTCGGCGAGCCGAACGAGCCGCCGCTGCGAATATCCGGGTCGTCATAGCGGGGGATCTCGCGGCGCGAGTTCAGGCTGCGCGCTCCGGCGCCCATCAGGCGCGGCAGGACAAACAGCGCCACGATAAACATCAGGCCGAACAGACAGAGCGTGCCCAGATTGTCCATGGTGGGTCCTTTCCCGCCGCCGGCGCTAGCGGATCGTGAAGCTCACCGAACCGGCCGGGTTGCCGTTGACGAACAGCTCGGCCTCGTAATCCCCCGGCTCGAAGGCGGCGCCCTCGACCGGCTCGAAGAGGAAGTTTACGCACGTGTCCGAGTAGTCCTGGTCGGCGGTGATTTCCTGGGTATCCTCAACGGGCGTATCGCCCTGGTAGAGGCGCACGAAAAGGGTTGCGCCGGCGGGCACGTCGCTGTCTTCGGCGACCACGAAGATCGTGTCCGAACGGTCGAAGGTCGTGGCGTGATCCACGGCACAGCCGTTGCGGTCCACGCTGGCCGCCGAGTAGATCGGCCCGATGTCCGCACCGAGGACGTTCTCCGGCGGCACACCGGCGGGCAGATCGTCCGCCTGGCGAATTGAGGCGTTGCTGTCGTCGCCCGAATCCAGAAGCTGGGGCAGAATGAACATCGCCGCCACAAAGAGGATCAGACCGATCACCAGTGTGCCTTTGCCCAGGTTTAGGCCCTTCTTCTCGGGCTGCGGGGGTCGTTGGACAGGTTGTGTTTGCATACTCTTTCCTGACATTCTGGCTGCGCAAAGCAGCCTTGAGGTTTTCATGTGCTGTGTGCTAATCGTAGGCGATTGCAGGGCGCGGCGAATGAGGCAGGTGGTGGAGACACGCGGGGGATTTTTGCATGGGTGAGGTGGCCTAGCATGACGGCGGTGAGGCGCGCATGAACGAGCAGACCGGCCTGCCTGACCTGCCGGAACGCGGCGCAGGGGTGCTGATCACGGGCGGGCGGCGTGCAGGGAAGACAACGCTGCTCCTGGCCGTCCGTCAGGCGGCGCTGGCTGCCGGGCTGAGCGTTGGTGGAGTGCTGTCGGTGGCGCGCTTTTCCGGCGCGGAGAAGACGGGCATCGATGTCATGGACGCGGCAAGCGGGGCACGGCGACCGCTGGCGACGGCGACCGGTACGCCGCGTGGCCCGATCCACACGGGGCACTACACGTTTGACGCGGGCGGTTTAGCGGCGGGCCTGAGCTGGGCAGACGCCGGCCAGAGGGCTGATCTGTTCATCGTGGATGAGCTTGGCCCCCTGGAACTGGTCAAAGGTGAGGGATGGGCACCGGCACTGCCGATGATCCGGGCGCGTCAGTTCGGCGTGGCACTGGTCGTGGTGCGGCCGGAGCTGCTCGACCGGGCGCAACAGGCGCTTGACCTGCCGCCGGATAGTCTTGTGATTCAGGTGACGCCCGATACGCAGCCGCGCTGGATCGAGCGTCTGAGCGCGTGGATCGCCGGGCGAGCGCGCGGTTAGGCGGTGCCGGATTCGCTGTCGAGGCCGAGCACGCTTTCCAGCACCATTCCGACCAGACCCATGACGATGCCCCCCAGGATCGCCCAACCCAGCCCATCGACCTCAAAGCGGCCGCCGGACAGGGCATCGGTGATCAGCAGCATCAGCCCGTTGACCACCAGATAGAACAACCCGAGCGTGATTATAATCAGCGGGCAGCTTAAGATGGTGATGACCGGCTTCACCAGGGCGTTGACCACACCGAAGATCAGCGCGACGACCAGCAGCGCGCCGATCTCGGTCTCGACATGAATGCCGGGCAAGACGTAAGCTGTGATCACCAGTGCAATCGCGTTGACCACCAGGCGCAGCACAAATTGAGCCATTGTCCGTCCCTCGCGCACTCGCCGAAAGCTACCTAGAAGGTACACCGGGCGGCTGCCGTTCGCCAAGCCCGCCGCCGGGTCAGGTCCCGGATTGCCGCGGTGCTTCAACGCGCCCGAAGTTGTAGTAGGCCGCGCAGGCGCCTTCAGACGACACCATCGGCGCGCCGAGCGGCTTGCGCGGGGTGCAGAGCGTCCCAAAGGCGGGGCACTCGTTGGGCCGCAGCACGCCTTTCAGCACGTCTCCGGCCCGGCAGAGCGGCGACTCCTGGGTGTTGATATGCTCGACGGCGAAGCGTTGCGCGGCGTCAAAGGCGGCGAACTCGGGGCGCAGCCGCCATCCGCTGGACGGGATCAGCCCGATGCCGCGCCAGTTGCGGTCGCAATCCTCGAACACCGTGGCGAGAAGCTGCTGGGCGGGCCGGTTGCCCTCGCGCGTGACCGCGCGCGCGTAGGCGTTCTCGACCTCGGCGCGCCCTTCCTCGAGCTGACGGATCGCCATGCGGATGCCGTGCACCAGGTCGAGCGGCTCGAAGCCGGTGACGACCATCGGCACGCGGTAGCGCGCCACCAGCGGCTCGTATTCCCAGTAGCCCATCACCGCGCAGACATGCCCCGCCAGCAGAAAGCCCTGGACGTACACTTCCGGCGCGCTGAGCAGCACATTGAGCGCCGGGGGGACGCGCACGTGCGACACCAGAATCGAAAAATTCGGGATGCCGAGCTGACGCGCCTGGAAGACGGCCATCGCGTTGGCAGGGGCGGTCGTCTCGAAGCCGACGCCGAAGAAGACAACCTCCTTGTCCGGGTTGTCCTGCGCGATCTTCAGGCACTCCAGCGGCGAGTAGACGACACGTACATCGCCACCCCCGGCCTTGACCTGGAACAGGTCTCCGCGCGAGCCGGGCACGCGCAGCATATCGCCAAACGAGACGAGAATGGTATCCGGCAGCGAGGCGATGGCGATGGCCTGGTCGATCAGCTCCTGCGGGGTGACGCACACCGGGCAGCCGGGGCCGTG
>DYEN01000160.1 GCA_020725705.1 Anaerolinea sp. | reverse complement strand
TGGCCCATCCGTTCCACCCCTCGCCCTGATGCCCAACATTTGCTATCCCTGCCTGATTCCGCTCGGCATCCCTGCCGGCCACGCCGTGATCGCGCTTGTGCCGCCGCGCGTTGCCTGGGGCGACGGCGAGCCGTGGCCGTTCCACGAGGACCGCGCCTACCTGCTCCGCGCCGCCGTGACCGCGTTCGGGCAGGTGCTGCTGGAGCCGCACCTGTCCGGCCATCGCTCCAACACGTCGGAAGACGCCCGTGATGGGCTGGCCGATCCGGTGGTGGACGCGTTCCTCGGCGGGGTGGTGGCGCTGGCCCTGGAACAGATGCTTGGCGCAGCCGAGGCGCGCGCTTACCTGCTGGTCGAAGCACGGACGAACGGCGCGCGCATGCTGCCGCATGTGGTCGAGGCGCTCAAGGGCTATCTTGCCGCGCACGCCGCCGGGCAGTACCCGCACTTCGCGTCCTATTTGCCTGCCTTTGCCGCATACGTTCGCGCCGGGCAGGAACGCTTCTCGCACACCTGACCAGAGCCGAGCAGTCCGCTCTGGGCCATCGGCAACGGAGGACACATGCCAGCTTCAGACTATGAGCACATTCTGGTGGAGTTTCCGGCAGAGGGTGTCGGGCTGGTGCGACTCAACCGCCCGCGCGCGTTCAACGCCCTCAACGGCCCGCTGATGGACGAACTGATGGACGCACTCGCAGCGATGGACCGGGACGACACAATCGGTTGCATGGTTATCACCGGCAACGAGAAAGCCTTTGCCGCCGGTGCTGATATCGGCGAGATGGCACAGGCGACCCCGGTCGAGATGGAGCGCATGGATTTCATCGGGCGCTGGGAGCGCCTGCGCGCGATGCGCAAGCCCATCATCGCCGCAGTCAGCGGGTACGCGCTTGGCGGCGGCTGCGAGCTGGCGCTCGCCTGCGATATGATCGTGGCGTCCGAAACCGCCGTCTTCGGCCAACCGGAGATCAACCTCGGCGTCATTCCCGGCGCAGGGGGCACACAGCGTCTGGCCCGCACCATCGGCAAGGCACTGACGATGGAGATGGTCCTGAACGACCGCCGGCTGAGCGCGGCTGAGGCAGCCCAGTTCGGACTGGTCAACCGTGTCGCCAGCGTCGAAGACTATCTGAACCAGGCGATTGAGCTGGCAACATCGATCGCGGCGCGGGCACCGGTCGCCGTGCGGTCGGCCAAAGCCGCGGTCAATATGGCGTTCGAAACGCCGTTGGCCGCCGGACTGGCTTATGAGCGGGAGCGGTTTTACGCGCTGTTTGCGACAGCCGACCAGAAAGAAGGCATGACCGCCTTCCTTGAAAAACGCAAGCCGGCCTGGAGCGGGCGCTAGGAGCAGCGCAGCGGGTGAGCAGCACGCAGACGGTAACAGTGTTCACGACGGCGAACCTGCGCGGCGCCACAGATCTGTTGCCGCGCCTCGCCAGCCTCATCCTGCGCGAGCGACGCGCCGCCGGGGGCATTACCTTGCTGCTCGATCTGGGAGATACCTGCTCGCCGGATGCCTGGCTGTGCCGAGCCACGCAGGGGCGCGCCCCGTTCCTGTTGCTGGACGCGATCGGGTATGACGCCGCGTTTATCGGTGGCGAAGACGTGCCGCTGCCACCGGATGCCTTCCGCCGCCTGCGCGACCGGATCGTGATGCCGCTGTTTTTGTGGCACCGTGTCTCGGAGCTGGCAAAGCGCGGGTACGTGTTTACGTTCGCCGCCGGACGGGCGGCGTTGCCCCCCGGTTCACCCGGCTTCCACATCGACCGGCAGCAGCAGGCGCCCGCAGCAACAGAAGCGCGCACCATCATCCTGGGCGATGTGCCGCATGGGCACGTGGCCCAGACCACCATCAAACTACCCGACTGGACGCTTGTCGACGCGCGCTTGCTCGCGCTTGACCCGGCCGAGCCGCCCGAACCAACCATCGCCGCAGTGTTGGAACTCGTCACCGATGAAGCGCACACCTATGCGCAACAGCAAGGGGGAACCGCATGAACCAGATTGAACTGGTCCGCAAGCTCGACGAGTACTTCGAGGTCACGCGCTTCCATGAGCGCGAGCGGTGGCAGGGAATCATCCCGGCGGACGATCGGGTCGTCTACCAGCGTTACGCCCTGCCAGATTTCCTCGAAGGATCCTGGAACGGGCTGATGCTCGACCACGCGGAAGAAGTCGATCGGGTTTATCTGGTTGTCTTTCCCGGCCAGGCGGTGCTCGATACCATCCTCGCGCTGGAGCTGGAGCGTTCGGCCCCCGGCGCGCTGATCTTCGCCCACCACCCCGCCGACTTTGAAGAAAGCGGCCGGGGGTTTGTGGGCATCTCCGAAGCGCAGATGGAAGAACTGCGCGAGCATCACATCAGCTTCTACACCTGCCACGCGCCGCTGGACTGCCATCCGGAGACGAGCACCATCAGCGCGCTCGCCCGGGCGCTCAAACTGCGCGACGCCGAGATCTTTCACGATGCCAACGGCCGGCCCGAAGGCATGCACGGGCGCGTCGCCGATATGAACTTTGGACGCTTTGCGGAGATGCTGGCCGAGGTAACCGACCTGCCCCACCTGCGCTACCAGCAGGTTCGCTTCAACGGGCAGCCGGTCGAGCACATCGCGCTGATCCCGGGCGGTGGCAACCGGCCCGAGCAGCTTCTGCGGGCGCGCGATCTGGGCTGCGACACCTTCGTCACCGGGCACTGGTGGCTGGCGGGCGACTACGCGTATGCGGTCGAGCACCGGGCGCGCATGCGCGAGCTGGTGCCCACGCTGCCGATGAACCTGCTCGGCACATCTCACTACGCCAGCGAGATGGTTGTCATGCGCGACCAGATGCCTGTCTGGTTCCGCAACGCGGGGATCGACGCTCGCTTCATCAAGCAGCCCGATCCCTGGCGCTAGCCAGCCGCCAGTTCATCGGTCGGGCGGCTGGCCAGCAACACCTGTCCATCGAGCGCCGCAATCGTCAGGTAACCGGCGCTGAAGCGCACAACTCCATCCTCGCCCACGTAGAGCCAGCGCGCCGACCCGGCGCCGTCGCTCCCGCCCGTGTAAAGCTGGTGCTCCGTCAGCAGGCGCCCGTCGCTGGCATCAAAACTCAGCAGCAGCCCGTCTGTCGTCAGCGCATGGACCAGGCCGTTGCCCGCGGCCAGGCGCGGCGGGCGCAGATGCATCCCCGGCAGATAGCCGATCCACAGCAACTCGCCCGCCGGATCATACGCATACAGCGAGCGCCCCTCGCCAGGATAAAGATAGATCAGGCCGTCCGCCGACGTCACAACCTGGGCATCTGCCGTGGCTTGGCGTGGCAGAGTTGCGATCAACGCGAGCGACGGCGCCGGATCCAGCCTCAGCAGTCTGTCGCCGCTCAGGATGCCGAACGCGCCTTCAGAAGCCGGAAACAGCACCGGCGCAAAATCAAGCCGGGCCTCAAAGATGCGCTCTCCGGTGCGCGCAAAGATGTGCACCACGCCATCGCTCCCCGCGAAAGCATAGCGATCGCCACTGTGCGCCCAATGCGTCAGCCCGCCGGCAAACGGCCCGGCTGCCCAGAGCGGTAGGCCATCCAGCGAATAAGCCGCGACCATTTCGCGCTCCAGCGCCACGACCAGACGATCGCCGTCCACGAACGCCCCCCCGCTGACCCTGCCCGGCACCAGCCACAACCGGCTCACCGCCCCATGCTGCAAGATCAGCACCTGGTTGTCCGAAGTGATGACCAGGGCGCGGCCGTCCGGTAGGGCGATCAGGTCCAACACGTTCCCCGCCGTGTCGAAGCGCCACAGTGGCTCTCCGAGCGGACTGATCCCTTCCAGATAGCGGCTATGCGCAACTACCAGTCCGCCCCCCGGCAGCGCGACGGGCGGCACGATCAGCTTGTCGGTCAGCGAAACATGCCCGCGATAGGCCGGATCAATCCATACCCGTGCCAGATAGGTGAAATCCACCGGGTGCAGCCAGCCGAGCGTCAGCGGGTTGGTGGTTGTGTAGCCCGGCCCGCCCTCGTGCCGGTAGCGTGTCCGGATTTCGTAGTGCAAATGTGGGGCGCTGCGGTCGGGATCGCCGACCGCGCCGATGATGTCCCCACGTTCAACACACGTCCCCATCGGCGGAAAGACATAGCCGTTCAGTTCTTCCATATGCCCGTAGAGCGTGTTGATCAGCGTACCATCGGGGAAGGTGTGCTGGAGCACCACCACCCCCTTTTCAGTATCCCAACCTTCGATATCGCTGTAGGTCACGCGACCGCGCGCAGCCGCCCGGACCGGCTCGCCATGCCGGTAGAACGCCACGTCGATGCCAACGTGCAGCCCGCCCCACCGCGCGCGGTAGATCCCAAAGTCGGTACGCGATATGTCGATATCGGGAAAGGGAAAATCGAACCCGTCCACCACACCGCACGGGGCAACATTCGCCTGTTGGGGTTCCGACGCGCGGACTGTGGACTCGATCAAGCGGGGAAGAGTCAGGATGGCGAATGGTACCAGCAGCAGAACAAACGCTTCAAAAAACCGTCTCACAGCCACGTGCCAATACAACCCATGTCAGATCACAGCTCGCAGAGCACGGATTGTACTGATCCCGGCGCGGCTGCGCCAGTCAAAGTCTGCCCACGCCGCGGCGGGATGTCACGCACCCGGCAGCGCGACCTGCTAGCCCTTCAAACCGGTGGTGGCGATCCCCTCTGTGAACTGCCGCTGGGCAAACAGATACACCACCAGCACCGGCACAAGCGTGATAACCGACCCGGCCATGAGCAGGTTCAGATCGGACCCGGCCTCTGTCTTGAAGGCGTACAGACCGTACGAGATCGGGCGCCATCGATCGGTGAACGTCACCAGAATCGGCCATTCGAGCGCGTTCCATGTTCCGATGAACGTGAACAGGATGGTCGTCACGACCGCCGCCCGCGAGATCGGCAGCACGATCATGAACAGATAGCGCAGGTGTCCGGCCCCGTCGATGCGAGCCGCATCCCACAAATCTTCTGGAATCTGCATGAAAAACTGGCGCAGCAAGAAGATGCTAAAGGTGCTGGCCAGAAAGGGGACCACCAGCGCGGGCCAGTTATCCATCCAGGGCCAGACAATCGGGCCATCGACGGTGAACGCATCCCCCAGACCCAGGAAGTTTTCCAGCCCGGCGGCATCGATCAGCCTGTAAATCGGCTCGGCAATGGCCCGGCGCGCGTCGGTAATCCCCCACGCATCCTGCTTGGCCGGGAAATCGGTCGTGAAGAAGTTGTGGAACTGCGTCACCATCTTCCGGTTCGGGATCAGCACCACCATAGTGGGGATGAAGATCGTCGCCAGGAACAGGCTGAACAGAAAGTTACGGCCGGGGAACTCGATCCGCGCGAACGCGTACGCGGCCAGAACGGATGTGGCCGTCTGCCCGATGATGGTCAGCGCCGCGATTTGCACGCTGTTGAAGAAATAGCGAGAGAAATTGGACTCATCCCACGCTTCGACATAGTGCGCCAGGCCACCCACGACGACGTACCGCTTGTCAACCGGCCAGATATTCTTCAGCCCCGGAATCTCGTTGCGGATGCGCACTTCCGCATAGCCATACCGCTGCGTGCGCAAATAGGCATCGACCGTCAGCGCGCGCTGGCGGTTGCTGCTCTCGATCTGGCCGCGCACCGCCGACAGGTAGCTTGGAAACTCGTCCGAGTCCAGCAGGTCTTGGAGCGTCCGCTGCAGCTCGGTCTCGGTCACCTCGGTGACGGTGAGAATCCGGTTGGAAGGGAACATCCGCCCCCGTGTAATGTCGCCCTGGCTCTGAAGGGACGTGGTCACCATCCAGAAGAACGGCAGCACAAACACGATGGCGCCCAGGGTCATGATTACATACACGAGGATGCGGAAGGGCTTGATGACGATGGGCCGTCGCTGCGGGATCAGCGTCTGCGCGCGGGCGATCGGCGCACCGCCAGCCTGCGCGCGCGTTGTGGGGGTCGTCGTGCTAGCCATAGAACACCTGCTCCCTCGCCAGCCGGTTCTGCACCAAAGTCAAGACCAGGATGACCGCAAACAGGACAAACGCCAACGCCGCGGCATAGCCCGGGTCGTTGGCGGCGTAAAGCTGCTGGAAGATATGCACGCTCATGGTGTCGATCTCCTTCCCCGTCGCCTGATCGCGCAGCACGTAAATATGCGTGAAGGCTTTGAAGGTACCGATGATCGACAGCATGGATAGGAAGAACGTCGTGGGCGAGAGCAGCGGCAGGG
>DYEN01000159.1 GCA_020725705.1 Anaerolinea sp. | reverse complement strand
GAGGGGCAGGTGATCGAGCCGGTTCTTCCTGCCGCATCGCCGACTCCGTTGCCGCCGGCGCAGCCGGACGCGACCGTGAGCGTCGCGCGGCTCAATTTGCGCGCCAACCCCGGCGAGGGGGCCAACATCGTGACCGTCCTGACGCAGGGTGACGTGTTGCAGGTCATCGGACGCCGTTTCGACAACACCTGGCTTCAGGTGCGCACGCCTGCCGGTTTGACCGGATGGGTCTACGCGCCGCTGGTCACCGTCACTATCCCGCTGACGAATGTCCCGGTCGTGGATGCGCAGTTCTTCCCGGCGCCGACGCCCATCCCACAGCCGACGCCGGTTCCGGTGACCCAGACGCCCGCGCTGCCGCCGGTGTATATCTCATTCACCTCAGATCGCGGCCTCGCGCCCACGATCAACGCCGGCGAGTGCGTGACCCTGAGCTGGCATGTCGAGGGCATCCGCGAGGTCTACTATCAGGGCCTGCCCACCGTTGGCCAAAGCTCGGTGCAAGAGTGCCCTGGTTCGACGACGACCTACAACCTGCGGGTGATCCTGGTTGACGGGACTGTGGACAACCGGTATATCACCGTCACGGTGAACTAGGCGAGCGGCCGGATCGCACAGGGGCCGGGCGATGCCCGGTCCCTTTTTTTCATTTCGGCGCACCGGTTGCCAGCCGGGCGGTTTTGCGGAGATAATGAGGCCGGGTTCTGCACGCATGCCTGCCGGGTGAGGGATACAGCATGGGGTACGAGCCGGGACGCCAGCCTGCCGAAGAACCAGAGTACGATCCGGAGTCGCTTTCTCGCGCCGGGGCAACCGGCGGCGATCTGATCGGGCGCACGCTGGCGGGGCGCTACCGCTTTGAGGCGCTGGTCGGTGAAGGCTCGTTCGCGCAGATCTACCGCGTGACCGATCTCAACCGGCGCGTGCCGCTGGCGGCGAAGGTGCTGCGGCGCGACATCGCGCATGAGCGCGCCTTCCTCGAACGCTTCCGGCGCGAGGCGGCTGTTCT
>DYEN01000158.1 GCA_020725705.1 Anaerolinea sp. | reverse complement strand
GGTGCGGCACGGCGACGTGGAGCAAGGCTTCGCCGAAGCCGATGTGATCATCGAGCGCGAGTACCGCACGCCGACCATCGAGCACATGTTCATGGAGCCGGAATGCGCGATCGGTATCCCCGCAGGCTACGATGCCGAGCATCCCAAGCTGACGATCTACGTCGGTTCGCAGATCCCGTACGAGGATCGTCGGCAGACTGCGCGGGCGCTTGGCCTGCCCGAGGATCAGATTCGCGTCCGCGGGACGTTGATCGGGGGTGGGTTTGGCGGCAAGGAAGACATCGCCGGGCAGATCCACGTCGCGCTGCTGGCGCAGAAAACGGGCCGCCCCGTCAAGATGCTCTATACGCGCCAGGAGTCTCTGCTCTTCCACCCCAAGCGACACGCAACCGTGATCCGCATCAAGACGGGCGCCAAACGCGACGGCACGCTGACGGCAGTGCAGGCCGAACTGTACGGCGACGGCGGGGCATATGCCAGTCTGTCAGACAAGGTCATGACGCGCGCCACGACGCACGCCACCGGCCCATATGTGGTGCCCAACGCCAAAATCGACTGCTATGTGATGTACACCAACAACCCGCCTTCGGGGGCCTTCCGCGGTTTCGGCGTCACGCAGTCGGCGTTCGCCGTCGAGCAGAATATGGACCTGGTCGCCAAGGCGATCGGCATGGATCCCGTCGAGTTCCGGCGCAAGAACGCGCAGCGCGTGGGCGCAACGACGGCCACCGGCCAGCTTCTGCGCGAGAGCGTCGGCCTGTTGGAGACCCTTGAGCGCGTCGACCGGGACATGCGCGGTAGCGCGCCCGGCTCGTTCCGCTGGGGCTGGCGCGAGGGCAACAAAGCTTATGGCTGGGGGATCGCCTGTGCCTACAAGAACACCGGGCTTGGCGGCGGCGCAACCGATCGCTCGGTTGCCGAAGTCGAAGTCTTCGAGGATTCCAGCGCCGAGGTGCGCACATCATCGGCGGATATGGGCCAGGGTCTGACCGCCGTGTTGGCACAGGTCACCGCTGAAGAGCTTGGTTTGCCGGTGGAGCGCGTGCGCGTGCTGCTCTCGGACACGGACCTAACTCCAGACGGCGGCCCTACCACCGCCTCGCGCCAGACCTACGTCAGCGGCAACGCCGCACGCCACGCGGCGATCACCATGCGCGACGCGCTGCGCGCCGTCGT
The DNA here is from genome assembly GCA_020725705.1 of Anaerolinea sp. Taxonomy (GTDB): domain Bacteria; phylum Chloroflexota; class Anaerolineae; order Aggregatilineales; family Aggregatilineaceae; genus DYGX01. Next base: position 20,352 of record DYEN01000158.1, on the reverse strand, counting down.
CGCAGAGCGGCTGAGCATCGCACCGGATGAACTGATCTTCGAGAACGGCCGGGTGCGTACCAACGGGACCGCCGTTGAACTGGGCGAAGCCGTCCGCTGGATGCGCGAAGAAGGGCGCGAGGCCCGCGCTCGCTACCAGTACGACGCTCCGGCCACGCAGCCTCTGGGAACCGGTGGAGATATGCATTTTGCCTTCTCTTACGCGACCCAGGCAGCGCTGGTCGAAGTCGATCTGGAAACCGGCGCCGTGCACGTGTTGAAGATCATCGCGGCGAACGACGTCGGGCGCGCCATCAACCCGCGGACGCTGGAAGGCCAGGTCGAAGGGGGGATCTCGATGGGCCTCGGCAACGCGCTGACCGAGGAATACATCATCGAAAACGGCGTGCCCTGGAGCACGCTCTTCGCGCGCTACAAGATCCCCAGCATCAAGCACACGCCCGAGATCGTCTCGCACATCGTCGAGGAACCCACCGCCGACGGGCCGTTTGGCGCCAAAGGTGTGGGCGAAATCACGTCGATTAACACGACTCCGGCAATCGCCAACGCGGTCTATCATGCCACCGGCGTGCGCGTGTTCTGCAATCCGATCGATCAGGACGCGCTGCTGCGTGCGCTGAAAGCAGGGGCCACCGAAGTTCATACCACCTGGCACGACGTTCGCTGAGCAACCCGGCGTGCAGATGGGAACGGCTCGCGTGTGCGCTTTTCGGAGCGCCACACGAGCCGTTTTTCAGAACGATTCACGGCGCCTGAAGCGGGATCGAGGCGCGCTCAGCGCCACTCCAGCGGCAATTGGTCCGGGTGTGCGACGCCGTCCTGGCCGAAGCGGGCGGCGTGCTCCCGCTGAACGTCCGTGACGAGCAGTTGGGGGAAGTGCTCGGCCAGGAAGACCAGGAATACGCGCAGCGACACCGGCAGTGCAGGCCCGGACGCCCACACCAGGAACAGCGTCCGGCAGAAATCGCCCCCCTGAACGGGCAAAATACGCATCTGGTGGGCGTGCACATCCTGGCGGATCGCGTAATCGGGCAGCAGCGCTGCGATCTGCCCGGCCAGGACGCGCTGCCGCAGCGTATGCAACCCGATGCGGTGCGCTTCGAGACGCACCGGCAGCCCCTGTGCCGCGGCGGATCTCGCCAGCCAGCTCGATGTGGCTTTATCCTCGCCTGCCGCCGCGATCGGCTGGGCAGACAGCGTCTGCGCAGACAGGTGATCCAGGCCGTGCCAGGGGTGCCCGCGCCCCACCACCAGGTGATACACTACGTCGCGCAGGGGGATCGCCACCAGCCCAGGCAGGCGGATGCGTTCTGCTTCAATGAACGCCGCGTGAAGCTCATGCCCCAGCACACGCTCGACCAGGTGCGGAACGCGATCGCCGTTCAGAACGACGTTCAACGCGGGAACGCGCTCGCGCAGTGACCGGATCCAGCCGCTGAGTAGATACTCTTCAAGCCCCGGCGCCGCGCCCAGATGCAGAGGTTGGTGTGCCAGCGCACCGGCCTCGGCCAGCACTCCCTCAGCCTCGCCTGCCAGGCGGAGCAGCGCGCGGGCATACACAGAGAGGATCTGAGCCGCCGGGGTCGGCACCACCCCCCGCCGCCCACGTTCGAACAGGCGGACTCCAAAGCGTGCTTCAAGGTCTTGCATGTGCTGGCTGACGGCCGACTGAGTCATGTACAGCGCGTTTCCCGCGCCGCTGAAGCTCCCGGCATCAACAACAGCCAGAAAGATCGCTAACTTGTGCAGGCTAACCATGAACCCTCGCTGAAACTGAACCGGCGCGCGTCATAATCCCCGCGCAGTAACCGGCGGCCGGTGGGAGCTTGACTGAGGCGTGATCAGTCGATGAACGGGAACGAGGCGAAGCCCTGGGTGAAATCCTACCCATGAATAAGATGAGTCACGTCCGGCTCAGGTTGCATCGATGCGCAAGTTGACCCGGCGGTTGGCGGCGTGCTGCGGCGAGCATCACGCCCCGGCACGGTGCCACCAGGCGCAGTTCTGTTCACTGAGCCTGCGCCACTGTTCACAGGTTCCCCCAGCCAGAGTATAATGCAGCACGCAGCGCGGCAGCACATCCCGGGAAGATTCATATGACGACGACAATTGAAATCGAACCGCTCTCGCTGACTTTGCGCACGCCGTTCACCCTGTCGTACGGAACCACAACCGTGCGCGAGAATCTGCTCATATGCCTGCGGACCGGCGACGACGTGGCGCTGGGCGAAGCGGCGATCGTGCCCTATTACGGCATAACGGCCGAGAGCGTACGCGCGCACCTGAACAGCCACGCCGCGCTGGACGCCGTCAACCGCGATCCACTGCATCTGGATGATGCGCTCGACGCCCTGTCGTCAATCCCCTCGTCGTTCGCGCGCGCGGCGCTCGACATCGCCCTGCACGATCGCTGGGCGTCGCGGCTTGGGCAGCCTCTCTTTCGCCTGTGGGGCCTGAACCCGGCTCGCTGCCCGGCGACATCGTTCACAATCGCGATGGACGACGACGAAGCAGCCTACCGCGAGCGCGTGCGCGCTGCCGGCCAGCGATTCCGCCTGCTCAAGATCAAGCTTGGCGGCCCGGCCGGGTGGGAAAGTGATTGGCGGCGGGTTCAGATGGCGCGCGAGGTAACACCCGCGGCGCTGTGTGTGGACGCCAACAGCGCATGGGACGTGCCGTCCGCGCAGCAGATCATCCCGCGCCTGGGGGAGCTGGGGGTGGTCTTCGTCGAGCAGCCGCTGCCGCGAGCCGACCTCGAGGGATGGCGCGCGCTGCGTCGCTCGCTGCCGCCCGATCATCCCCCGCTTTTCGCCGATGAATCTGTACAGGGAACGGACAGCATCGCGCCGCTGGCTGGGCTGGCCGACGGAATAAACATCAAGCTTGCCAAATGCGGCGGGCTGCGCGCCGCGCGCCAGATGATCACGCTGGCCCGCGCCTATGGGATGCAGGTGATGCTGGGCTGTATGGTCGAAAGCTCGGTGGCCGTGACCGCAGCAGCACATCTGGCGCCGGCGGTCGACTACGCCGATCTCGACGCCAACCTGCTGATTGCCAACGATCCGTTCGAGGGCGTTCTGCTCGATGGCGACCGGCTGATCCTGCCCGACCGGCCAGGGCTGGGGGTGATACGCCATGCCGCTGCATGAGTCGATCTGCTACCGGGACGGCACGCTCTATTGTGAAAGCGTCCCTCTGGATGCTATCGCGGACGCAGTGGGCACGCCCGCCTATGTCTACAGCGCGGCGCGCATCCGGGCAAACGCCGCCCGTTTGCAGGCCGCGTTTGCGCCGCTGGACGCTGCCGTGCACTACAGTCTGAAGGCCAACGCAAACCTCGCCATCATCCGCTTGCTGGCGGCGCTTGGGCTGGGGATGGATGCCGTCAGCGCGGGCGAGATTCACCGGGCGCTGCACGCGGGGGTGGCTGCGGAGCGGATCGTGTTCGCGGGGGTGGGCAAGACGCCCGCCGAGCTGGCATATGCGCTCGAAGCCGGAGTGGGCTGGATCAACGTCGAGAGCCGAGACGAACTGCACCTGCTCGACCGGCTGGCCGCACAGCGCGGCACATGGCCGCGTGTGGCGTTGCGGCTCAACCCCGGCGTGCACGCCCGCACCCACCACCACATCGCGACCGGGCACGCCGGGGCGAAATTCGGCATGGACGCGAGCACCGTCGCGGCAATTCTGGCTCAGCGGGGGGCGACGCCGCACGTGCGCATCGAGGGCCTGCACGTGCACATCGGCAGCCAGCTTGGCAGCGTAGACGAGACACTCACCGCCGTGCGCGAGGCGCAGGCTTTGGCCGGGCCGTATCCCGATGTGCGTACGCTCAACATCGGCGGCGGGTTCCCCGTCGCCTATCGGGATGGGGATGAATATCCACCGCCCGAAGCGTTCGCCGAGGCGCTGCGGCCCCACCTGGTCGGCTGGCAGGCCAAGCTGGAACCCGGCCGCTCGATTGTGGCCGACGCCGGGCTGCTGCTGATCAGCGTGCTGTATGTGAAGCACCAGGGGAACAGCCGCTTCGTGATCGTCGACGGCAGCATGACCGAGTTGATCCGCCCTGCCCTCTACGACGCGCAGCATCCGGTCGTACCCCTGCGAGCCGCGCCGGCCACGGGATCGACCATCGTCGCCGGGCCGGTCTGCGAGTCGGCAGACATCCTGCACCGGGGCGCGGCGCTGCCCACCGTCAACCCAGGCGACCGGCTGGCGATCCTGGTCGCGGGCGCCTATGGCATGACCATGGCATCGAACTACAATCAGCGCGTGCGGCCGCCTGAGGTGCTGGTCGAAGGGGAAAGCTGGCGCATCGTCCGGCGGCGGGAAACATGGGACGACCTGCTGCGCCTGGAAGAATCCGACACGGAGCGCGGTTCGCTGGACCCCGTGCCAGACACCTAGCCGATCACCCTGCGCAGCATGCCATCGGCAGCCTGCAACAGCGAGCGCGCCTCCTCGGCAGATACACCAAGCCGTGCCATGACGATCGCCGTCTTGACCTCATTGCCGGTCAGCGCCAGCAACCGCGCCGCCTCGGCCTCATCCACGCCGGCCACCCGGCTGACAATGCGCCGGGCGCGCTCCGAAAGCTTCTGGTTGGTCACCTTGACGTCAACCATCAGGTTGCCGTAGACCTTGCCCAGCCGCACCATTGTCGCCGTGCTGAGCATGTTCAGCACCATTTTCTGAGCCGTGCCGGCCTTCAGGCGTGTGGAGCCGGCCAGAATTTCCGGGCCGACCAGAATCGGAATGGCGATCCTGGCACGCTCCAGCATAGGCGCCGGTTCGTTGCAGGCGACCGCTATCGTCAGCGCCCCGAGTGCGTTGGCATAATCAAGCGCACCCAGCACATAGGGAGTGTGGCCGCTGGCGGCGATGCCAACCACGGTATCACGCGGGAGCAGGTTAACCGCTTCCAGGTCGTGCTGGCCGCCGTCATATCGGTCCTCGGCTCCCTCGACTGCCTGGGTGAGCGCCGGCTCACCCCCGGCAATCAGGCCGATCACCTGGCCCGGCTCTGTGCCGAAGGTGGGCAGGCACTCGACCGCATCCAGCACGCCCAGACGCCCGCTGGTTCCGGCGCCGATGTAAATCAGACGACCGCCGCGCCGCATCCGCTCAACGATCTCATCGACCGCCCGCGCGATGGCCGGCAGGGCGCGCCGCACCGCGCCGGCCACCGTCGCGTCTTCGGCGTTCATCGCTTCCACGATCTCCAACGTCGAAAACTGGTCCAGCCCGGTCGTGCGTGGGTTCACTTGTTCGGTCAGCATCGCATCTCATCCCGCCGCTCTATGTCGATCACGCTTGTTGGCGCTCGAAAGCTGCTCGCGTGCCAGCAGCACGGCGCCCATCACCGGCGGATAGCGCGGCACCGGCAGCGTCGCCAAATGCAGACGGGCGCACAGCGCCTGGCTGAGTGGATTCGGCGTGCCAAGCAGCCCGCCCGCAAACGCAATGGGTGGGCGACGCATGCCAAGAGCGTGCATCACCGCGCGCGCGGCCCGCGCCAGATGCCCGGCGCCTTGCGCCACCAGATCCAGCGCGACTGCGTCGCCCCGTGCTGCCGTGTCCAGCACCACCTCGGCCAGGCGTGCTACCGCCTGAGTGCGTGGCTCACCGGACTGGTACAGCCACGGGATCAGATCGCGGGGTGCGGCCAGCCCCAGCGCTCCCAGCAGCGCCGCGCTCAGCGCCGTCTGTGGACCGCGGCCATCATCTGCCCAGGCGACCGCCCGCAGCCCGCGCACGCCGAGCCAGTAGCCGCTGCCTTCGTCGCCGAGCAGATAGCCCCAGCCGCCGACCAGGGCGCTGCGCCCGCGCGCGTTGACACCGTAGGCCAGGCTGCCGGTCCCGGCCAGCACCAGCACACCCCGCCGCGCGCCAAGCGCGCCCACCAGCGCGATTTCGTAATCGGCGCTGGGAACGATCATCGCGCCCGGAGTGACCCCGGCGGCCACATCGCGCAGCCATACGGCAGAATGGCTGGCGGCCGCCCCCGCTACGCCGAGACACACCGCCGCGACCTCGTCCGGCGCCACGCCGCCTGCCTCAAGCGCCGCTCCGATCGCCTCGCGAATGGCGCGCGCAGCCTGCGCGCGCCCCACCACGCCGGGGTTGGCCGGCGCCCCCTCGGCTTGTCCGATGATCTCAAGATCGGGCGTGGCAACCACAGCGCGAACTGTGCTGCCGCCGCCATCGATCCCGACCAGGTAGCGCGCCGCCGTCATGATTCGCACCACGTCCGCCGCAGCAATGCCGCGTAATTTGCGCCGGGGGTGATCTGGCCGAGAACGGTAGCGTGCGCGGCGCCGGTCAGCGCCGGATGCGTGCCGGGCCGGTTGTGCCAGGTTTCATGCGCCAGCAGCGCAAACACCAGCGCTTCCTTGTGGTCGCTGTCCAGCCCAATCTGCTCATGAAGCAGCACCTGCGCCGGACTCAGGCGCTCGCGCAGCATCGCGACCAGCACGGGGTTGCGCGCGCCGCCCCCGCCCAGAATCACCTCACCGATCGGAGCGGGCGCAAAACGCCGGTAGGCATCCGCAATGCTGGCCGCGGTCAGGGCCGTCAGCGTCGTCAGAATGCTCGCCGCATCCAGGCCGCGCGCCCGCCCCTCGTCCACCAGACCGACAGCCATCTCCGCGCTGAACAGTTCGCGACCCGTCGTCTTGGGTGGGCGGCGCGCGTAATACGGGTGGCGCAGCAGCACCGCCAGCCACGCCTCATCGACCGTGCCCTGAGCGGCCAGCGCGCCGTCCCGGTCATAGTGCGCCGCCCCCTGGGTGATGAACGCGGTAGCACTGTCCAGCAGGGCGTTACCCGGCCCGGTATCGAAGGCAAGCGGCAGGCTGGTTGTATCGTTGAGCGGCGGCAAAAACGTGACATTCCCGATCCCGCCGATGTTCTGCACCGCGCGCCAGACGTCCGGCGCACGCAGCAGCAGCCAGTCCGCGTAGGCAGTCAGCGGCGCGCCCTGCCCCCCGGCGGCGACGTCGCGAGGGCGGAAGTTCGCCACCGTCGTGATCCCGGTTCGCTCGGCGATGATCGACGCTTCCGCAAGCTGAAGCGTGGCGCTGACCCGCCCGTTTGCCTCGACTTCATGCCAGACCGTCTGCCCATGCGAGCCGATAAGATCGATCGCCTCGGGACTCAACCGGGCAGCGCGGATCACGTCCAGCGCCGCCGCTGCAAACTGCTCGCCCAGCGCGGCGTGCAACCGGCACAGCTCGTCCGAGCCGGCGCGGCCCGGCTGGCAGGCGTCCAGCACGCGCTGCCGGGTGTCATCTGCATAAGGGACGGTGACGGCATGCACGATGGCTGCTTCAATCGCCGGAGGCGCGCCCCGAATATCGCACAGAGCAGCGTCGATTCCATCGGCGGACGTGCCCGAAATCAGGCCGACAACTCTCATCGCCGGTCAATCACCTCTGCGAGCAGATCGTGCAGGCTGCGGCGAAACGCCTCGATGCCCGGCTTGTCGCGCCCCGGATAAACCCGGTTGGAGAGCGCGGCGACGACCAGTTCCCGCGTCGGATCGACCCACAGCGACGTGCCGGTGAAACCGAAATGCCCATACGACGACGGATGAAACCGCTCGCCAACCGACGACCCTTCCAGCGCCTTGAGCATCCACCCCAGGCCGCGGCGCGCCCCGTCCGTCTCGGCGTGCTCGCGCACCGCGTCCGCGCGCAAGTCAGGCGCGATGCCCAGCCGGGCGTCGCCTTCCAGCCAAGCTTGGCCCAGCGCCGCGACATCCCGCGCCGTGCCGAACAGACCCGCGTGCCCGGCCACGCCGCCAACGCCGCAGGCGTTTTCGTCATGTACCTCGCCCCAACAGCGGCGCCCGCGCCAGCCCGGATCGTCCTCGGTCGGCGCGATCGCCTCACGCGGGCGGCCCGCCTGCAGCGGATTGTACGCGATCGACTCCAGGCCGAGCGGCGCGCAAACCCGCGCCTGAACGACCGCCGCGAGATCATCCGCCCCGTCCAGCCGGGTGACGACCTCGCCTAGCAGCATCAATCCCAGGTCGCTATAGCGCACCACACCCTCGCCCGGCTGCCCGACGAACGGATAGGCGCACAGCGCCTTCAGGGCGCGCGCCCAACGCTCCGCGCGGGGAACGGGATCCGGCTCATCCGGCGGCGGCGGGGGCGGCCCTGCGGCACGGTACACGTCCCGCCAGGGTGCCAGTCCGGATGTATGGGTCAGCAGGTGGCGCAGCAAGACACGCCGGGGATCGACCGTCTCGCTCGCGGCACCGGGTGGTGGGGGCAGCATGGCCTTGCTATGCGGATCCTGCCCGCCATCCAGCCCGCGCGGGCCGCTCGCGCCGAACTCCGGCACAATCGCGACCAGCGGCGTGTCAAGTGACACCCGCCCCGCGCTGACCTGCGCCAGGAACGCGGTGGCCGTGAAGAGCTTGGAAACCGATGCCAGGTCAAACAGCGTCGCCGGGCCGACCGGCAGCGCGCGTGTCTCCGGGTCGATCCAGCCCCAGCCCTGGTTCAGCCGCACGTCGCCCGCGTGGATCACGGTGAGGCTGAGAGCCGGGAACGTCTCGCCCAGGTGCGCCGCGATCAGAGCATCGAGCGCGCGAATCACGGTCGGGTCAAGCCTGTTGACCGGTTCCTCGCTCGAAATATCCTGCACGTTGGTCATAACCGGATCACTCGTAGAGGAGGAAAGACCGGCGCTGTAGCTCGAAAGCATGCGCATCGTCCAGCCATTCGGCGGCGAAGCGTCCCAGAATCGCGCCTACCGGCAGCCCCGATTCGACGCCTGCTTCGATCTCTTTGCGCATCCAGGGGCCGCCGATCAGCCGGTCGAAGTGGTAGACAGCACCTTCCGAGACGGGCGGCAGCCAGGCGAAATGCTGCGGGTAGAGCGCGCGAATCGTGATAATCACGCCCAACCAGACTTCGAGCGGACGCCAGCGCGCAGTGTCCAGAATATGCACCTGTATACCCTGGCAGGGCTGCCCGGCCCATTTGCTGTCCGTTGGCTCAAACGACAGAGGCCGGAAGCCCGCGCCCATTGATGCGGCCCAACCGTCGGCATTCAGCCGGTCCACCAGCGCCTCGGCATCGAGCCAGGGCGCGCCGGCGATCTCGAACGGCAGCGCCGTGCCGCGCCCCTCGGACAGAGTCGTCCCTTCGACCAGACACGCGCCCGGATAGTGCCACAGCGTGCTCAGGTGAGCCATCGCCGGGGACGGCGGCACCCACGGCAAACCCGTCTCCGACCACCGCATAGTGCGGCGCCATCCCTCGCAGGGGATGACCTGCAGCTCAGCGGGGGTGGGATTCCACAGCGCATTGACCAGCGTTGCCAGCTCGCCGAGCGTCAGGCCGTGCTGCACCGGCACCGGGAAGCGCCCGACCAGCGATGCATGTGACCGCTCCAGCAGCGGCCCGGCGACGCCATCCCCGCCCCACGGGTTGGGCCGGTCCAGGATCATAACCGGGACGCCGTGCTCGCCGGCAGCTTCAAGCAGGTGCGTCACTGTCCAGGCGAACGTGTAATAGCGCACGCCGATGTCTTGAATATCGACCACCAGCACGTCCAGGTCGCGCAGCATGTCCGGCGTGGGCCGCTGCGTTTCGCCGTACAGGCTGTAGATCGGGCATCCCGTCCGGGGATCGACGGCGTGGTCAACCGGCGCGCCATCCGCCGCCGAACCGGCAAACCCGTGCTCCGGCCCGAAAAGCGCCGCCAGCGTGACTCCCCGCGCCTGCGCAAAGAGACGATAGGCGCTGCGCAGTCTGCCATCGACCGCGCTGGGGTTGGTCAGCAAGCCGACGCGCCGCCCGGCCAACGGAGCAAACTCGTCCCGCACCAGCCGCTCAAGACCCGTTAGAACCGTCATGCATCTGCCTCACCAGCGTGCTGCAACAGATCCCAAATGCGCATCACCCTACCCGCCGATGCCGCTAGCCCTGTTTCGCAGGCTCGATCAGGTGCAGTTCGGTGTGGAACTTATAGCGGTCACCACGGTAGGCAGAGCGCACATATTCAATGGGCTGGTCGGAGTCCGTGTAGGTCACGCGCACGATGCTGAGAATCGGCGTGCCCGGCATGCACTCCAGCGCCTTCAGTTCGGTTTCGGACGCGACCTTGGCCTCGATCGTCTGGTGCGCGTAGGTCATCCGCAGCCCGTAGTCGTGGCGCAGCACATGATAGAGCGACTCATGCGCGAAATCGTGGTTGTCGAGGATGTCCGGGCACAGCGCCGCGAGGATGTGCGAGTTTTCCAGCGCGATCGGCAGGTCGTCAGCCAGACGGACGCGCACCAGCACCACAACCTCGGTGCCCGGCAGCACGGTCAGCGCGCGGGCGACCTGCTCCGTGGCCGGCTCAACCGCGGCATGCAGCACCCGGCTGGATGCTCGCTGGCCCAACTGCCGCATCTCTTCGGTGAAGCTGCTGAGCGATTTGAGCGCCTGGTTGATCTTGGGCGGGCAGACGTAGGTCCCTTTGCCCACCCGCGAGTAAATCAGCCCTTCCTGAACCAGCTCCTTCAGGGCGCGGCTGGCTGTCAGGCGATTGACGTTAAACTGCTGCGCCAGCTCGCGCTCGGACGGCACGCGCCCGTTGACTTCAATCGCGCCGGTCTGAATGCAGCGGCGGATGTAGTCCTTAATCTGCACATAGAGTGGCACAGGCGAGTCATGCGTAACCATAGTTCACAACTCTCTTGCGTCGAGCAGAATCCGGAAGATCACGGCAGCGCCCTCAGCCGGATACGACGACCGCAGATGCCAGCCGGTCGAGCAGCCGGCCGGCTTCCGTCCCGGCGCCCAGCAATAGATCTGACACGACAACGCCATCATAACCGGACGACTGCGTCGCGTGAATGACAAACGGCTCGCCATCCAGCGCGCCCAGATACAGCATCACATGTCCCGGCATCGTCAGAATAGCGCCTACCGGCACCCGTTCGGTCAGCAACGCGCGGCGCTCGTCCGCGGCCAGATCCCCGTCGAACGTCACGACGGCGCGGCAGGCCGCCGCCTGCTGCCCGGTGTTGCGCGGCAGCCGGACTCCGGTGACCGCATACGCATCCATCACCAGACGCGAGCAGTCGCGCCCGAACATCCCCCCGCGCGCTCCACCCCAGGCATACGGCTCGCCCAGCGCGCGAAACGCCTGCGTCAGCACTGTGCGGGGTGTGCAGGGCAAATCGCCTTCGACCGCGTCCTGCGCCACATCGGGGATCAGGCCCTCGACGAGCATCGCGCTGCCGTCCGCTGCCCGCTGAGGCACCAGCACGCGCATTCCCAGCGCATCCTGGCCGAGCAACGGAAAGCGCGTGCCCATCTGCGCCTGGACCGCCCCGCCCGCAGACAGCCCGATCGCGATGCGCGAGGCCGTGACGGTCGCCCAGCGCGCCGGGCGGGTGAAGGCAGCCGCCGTGTCGCGATCCGTCCAGGCGATGTCCGCAGCCGCCACCCAGCCCCAGTACAGCGGCGTCAGACAGAACAGCCAGCTTTCGTCAGCCGACCTCGCTACGGCTGCCACCGGCCAGCCCGGATCGATCGTCGTCTCCTGCAGCCGGTCGAGCAGAATTTCGCCGGGCCGCGTCGTCACAATATCTCGCGTCGGGAAGGCGCGCACGTTTGCCCGCCGGATCGCCAACCCAAACCGTACCGGCACCTGATCCACGTCCGGCAACCGGACAGCCGCCGCCAGGCGCTCCCAATAGTCCGCGCCGAGCGGTTGCCCGACGCCGTCAAAGCACGTCACGCCCGGCGGGCGATAGGCTGCGATCAGCTCCCGCACCCGAGCGGCGTCCAGCGTATCCGGCAGGTCGAGCACAGGCGGGATCCCTAGGCTGGCGTGGACGCGCTGGTTGAACGCGTTGATCTCAGACGGAGCAACGAACGGCGCGTCCGGCTCCGGCGCGCGATCCAGCCAAAAGCGCGCATCCAGCAGCGCGCGGCTGACGCCCGAGGGGTGGTCAATCCTCATCAAGCCTACCGTTCCCTTCCTGCGCCGGAAGCTGCTCGTGCCGGACAAACCAGCGCGTCAGGATCGATACCCCGACAATCAGCACACCACCGATCAAGGCACTGCACACGCTCAGCACAAACTCGCCGCTGCCGCGCGGCTGGAAGAAGGCCATCACCAGCCCGCAGACGCCGACGAAAATGCCGATGCGGAAAAACCCGCGCAGCACCTCAGGATCCAAGCTCAGGCTCCTCAATGGGCGCATATTCCTGCAACCCCAACCCGCGCGCCAGCGGCAGGCAGGCGACCTGCTGCGCGTAGCCGTCGACGTGCTCCAACCGCGGGAACTCCACGTCGCACAGCCCCGGCACGAAGAACGGACAGCGTGGGTGAAACGCGCAGCCGGGCGGAATACGTGTCAGGCTGGGAATATCCTCGCTGCGCAGGGTCATACGCTGCTTGCTGCGCGTTACTATCGGGTCTGCTTCGGGAATGGCAGAGATCAGCGCGCGCGTATAGGGATGCGCCGGGTTGGCGATGACCTCGGGGGTTGGCCCAACCTCGACGATGCGCCCCAGATACATGACCGCGATCCGCCCTTCCCAGGCAAAGTATTTCGCCAGGGCCAGGTCGTGGGTGATGAACACGATCGCCACGCCCAATTCGTCGCGCAGGCGGTGTAGCATCTTCAAGAGGCTGACGCGGATACTAACATCCACCATGCTAACCGCCTCGTCGGCGACGATCAGCTTGGGATTGACCGTCAGAGCGCGCGCGATGCTGACGCGCTGGCGCTGCCCGCCACTGAGCTGGTGCGGGTACTTGTTGACCAGATCGCCCGGCGGGGTGAGATCGACCAGTGTCAGCAGTTCCCAGATCCGGCGCCGCACGCCGCCCCGCCCCTCAGTCATGCGATGGCGCTTCAGGGGAAACGATAGAATCTGGCCGACGGTGTGCGCCGGATTGAGCGAAGCGAACGGATCCTGATGGATCAATTGCAAGGCGCGCCGCTGCTCGGCCTTCTCTTTGCCACGCAGCGAATCCAGCGGCTTGCCCCGGAAGAACACCTCGCCGGCGGACGGTTTGAGCAGATCGACCATGATCCGGCCGGTGGTGGTTTTGCCGCAGCCGCTCTCGCCAACCAGGCAGACGATCTCGTTGTCGTACACAGCCAGGTTGATATCCTGCAACACCGGGATCCGCACACGCCCCTGGCGGAAATAACGGTGAACGCCGCGCAACTCGATCAACGGTGGGTTGGGTTGGGTCTCATCCATCGCGACAGTCCTGCGTCATCCGGCCGGGTGGCGAACCCCGCGCCCCTCGGTAGCCTGTACACTTTGCGCCAGCACGCGCTCCGATTCAAAACACGCCACCCAGTGGCCCGGCGCTTCCTCAACCAGAGGCGGGGGAATGACCCGGCAGCGTTCGGTCGCGAAGGGGCAGCGCGGGTGAAACTTGCAGCCCGAAGGCGGTTCAATCAGGTCCGGCGGGCTGCCGGGGATGCTGCTCAATTCCTGGGCGCCGGCGCTGAGCGTCGGCACGGCTTGCAGCAGGCCCAGCGTGTAAGCGTGGCGCGGGCGGTAGAACAGCTCATTCACCGGGCCGATCTCCACGATCTCCCCTGCGTACATCGTCGCGACGGTATCCGCCATTTCGGCCGCAATCGACAGATCGTGGCTGATGAAAATGATGCTGAAGCCCATCGCCTCGCGTAAGTCTTTCAGCACATCCAGAATGGTGCGCTGCGTGAGGATGTCTACGGCGGTTGTCGGCTCGTCGAGGATCACGACCTGCGGGTTCAGCAACACACCCAACGCCAGCAGAACGCGCTGGCGCATCCCCCCGCTCAGTTCGTGCGGATAGGCGTTAAAGACACGTTCGGGGTCCAGCCGGACCCGGCGGAACAGATCGAGCATCCGGGCGCGAACCTGCGCGCGATTGCGCCGGCCGTGCGCCTCGGCGGTATCGTAGACCATCTCCCGCACGCGAATGACCGGATTCAGCGAGTTGAGCGCGGCCTGAAAGATCATGGCGCACTCGCCCCAGCGGAAGGCGCGCATTTCACGGTCGCTGAGGTCCAGCACATCCACGGTCTTCCCGTCGCGCATGGTATAGAGGATTTTGCCCTGGTCGATCCGGCCCGTCTTGGGCAACAGGCGGATGATCCCCAGGTTGAGCGTGGATTTACCGCAGCCGCTTTCACCGATCAGCGCCAGCGACTCGCCGCGGTGCAAATCAAAGGATACCCGGTTGACAGCCTGCACCCTGCCTCGATGCGCCAGGTAGCTGATCGAAACATCCTGCACGCTGAGCACAACGTCATTCGTAGAGCTGGGCATCGTGTTGTGTCCTACAGACCGGCCCGCAAGCGCGGGTTAAAGACTTCTTCGAGCGAGCGAGTGAACATCACCAGCGAAAGCTGGAACAGCGCCACGGCAATGACCGGCGACAGCAGCATGCTGGCCGCTTCGGCGGTGAACAGCGCGCCCTGCGAGCGCCCCATGAAGATCATCACGCCCCAGTCCGGCTCGGTAAACGGCACCATCCCCAAAAAGACCAGGCCGACAATGGCGTACATCGCGCCCTGAATCGAGAAAATCATGTTGATTGAGATGTAGCTGACCATCTGGGGCAGCACCTCGCGCAGCATGATGTGCGGCATCCCCAGGTCCAGCACCACCGCCGCCTCGACATAGTCGCGCTCGCGCAGGCTGAGCACCTGGGCGCGCACGGCCCGCATCAGGGGCGGCCAGTCCAGCACGGCCAGCAGCAGCGCCAGATAGAAGCGATCCTGAAAACTGATCAGCCCCGCCAGCACCACCAGCAGCGGAAACTGCGGAATAGTCAGAATGAAATTCGCCAGGGCATTGAGAATTCTGTCCAGAAACCCGCCCACCAGCGCCGAGGTGGCGCCCAGGATAACCGCGATGACGGTGGTGAAGATGCCGGCCTGGGCCGCGGTAAATATCAGCGATCGCCCACCATGCACGATGTGCGACAGAATATCGCGCCCCTGCCAGTCAAGGCCGAGCGGAAACTCCTTCGACGGTCCCTGAAACAGGCTGATCGCGCCGGGCTGGCGCCGATCGTAATAATGCGGCTGTCCATCGTAGGGGATGACCATCGGCCCGAAGATGGTCAACACAAAGAAGAAGGCGAGTCCGAGAAACCCCATAAACCCGGCTTTGTTGCGCACTAGCGCCCGGCTGGCCGCCCGCGCCGTGCGCCCCAGGCTCGCCAGGCGGCGCGTCAGCATCTGCCCGAAGGTCTCCTCGAAGTCCACCTCTTCGATGCGCGCGCGCGAAAGGAAAGGGTCCTCTTTGTCGGTATAGGTGTACGAGATGACAACGGCGACCGTCAGGACGATCATGGGCAGCCCGCCCCAGACATTGCAGGCGAAACCGCTGAACAGGCAGGCCAGAAAACCCAGGACACCAGGGCGCAACGTACGGTTGCGGATGCTGACGGCAAGCGGTACAAGGCCGCACAGGGCGCCGATGATCAGGCCGGTCGTGCTGGCTACGCTCTGCAGGTCCACCGCTAGCGTTCCTTTCCGATGCGTACGCGCGGGTCAAGGAAGCCGTACAGCACGTCGGCCAGCGTATTGGCCACCACAACGGAGATCGCGATGACCAGAAACACCCCCTGCATCGAAGTGTAGTCACGTGCCACGATGGCCGTCGTCAGGAACTTGCCCAGACCCCGGTAGCGGTAAATGTCTTCGATGATGACGCTGCCGCCGACCACAAAGCCGATGCTGATCGCCAGCCGGGTCACCAGGGGTAGCATGGCGTTGCGCCCGACGTACGCCGTCAAAACGCGCCGCTGAGGCAGACCCCGCGCGTGAGCGACGGTGACATACTCCTCGCCCAGCGTCGAAATCGTGCTGCTCTTCATCGTCAGGATCCAGCCGCCTACGGTCGCCGAGACGTAGGTCAGCACCGGCAGAATCGCGTGTTTGAGCACGCTGCCGATGTACTCCGGCGTGAAACCGGGCTGGATGGTCGGATCAACCCGCCCCAGCGCACTCGCCACACTGAAGACGTGAAGCTGCACGCCAAGGATGAGGATGATCAACAGGGCGATGATGTAGTTTGGAATGCCGAACAGGATCGAGGCAATGGCGGTCACCACGTTGTCGAAGATCCCGCCGCGCCAGTACGCCATCGCCATCCCGACGAAGATTCCGATCGTGAAGCTGATGAGCAGCCCAAGCCCCACGCTAAACAGCGTCCAGGGCAGATATTGGAGAATCTGGTCAAGCACCGGCGTGCCCGCCGACGTGATCGACTTGCCCAGATCCAGCGACAGTAGCTTGCGCAGATATTCGAGATACTGCTCCACAAGCGGCTGGTCCGGGTTGAAGTCAAACAGGGACGCCGCGCGAGTGTATGCCTCTTCGTAGGACAGCAGCTCTTCGCGGACCAGGCGCTCGGTTTCGATCTGCACCGGGTTGGACGGCATCTTCCGGATCAGCACGAAGGTGAACGTCATCACGGCCCAGATTGTCAGAATCCCTTGCAGCACGGTCTGAACGGTATAGCTGCTCAGTGTCCGCCTGACCGCACGCCGCCAGGCAACGGGCCTCGAGCGGAGACCCTGCGCGCGGGTTGGGGTAGCCTGTGGGGTAGTTGTTGCTTCCATGCGTAACTTCCGGCAAAAACTTGGACTGCGTCACTTTCCGGCGTGCAGTTGGACCGAACACAGAGCCGGGCAGCTGGCGCCCCGTGCGCCTTGTGCAGTTTCCGGGGCGCCAGGCCGGAACCGGGTGGGGGTGGCCCCACCCGGTCACTGTCACTGCGAGGTGGAGCGCATCAGGCCCCCGGACCAGGGCGCAGCGTGCCCTTGAGCGTCAGATAGGTGATGTAGTTGTCGACCGTACCGCCGCCGTTGAGCCAGATCGGATCATCGTCCGGCGGCGCACCCACAGCCAGGTTCTCGTTAAGCGGGTTGTTGGTCAGCGCCTCGCTCAGCGGGATCACCGGCAGCAGGTCGTTGAAGATCAGGGCGGCCTTCGTCACGAACGGGCGCTGTGCCTCACGGTCAAGGCCCGCCCCAGCCTGTGCGATCAGATCGGAGTAGTTGATCTGCTCGCCGTTCCACTCGAACTCCATCGGGAAGTTCAAGCCCGTCTGGCCCTCGGGCAGGCCGGTGTAGTTCCAGCTACGCAGCGGGCCGTTGAACTGATCGGTCGGGAACGGAGAAGCAGCACCCCAACTGCGCACGGTCAGCGTGTAGTTGCCGGCCTTGAGGTCTTCGTCAAGCTGCTGCCACTGCACCGCGCGGCTGGTGAGAGAGAAGCCGAAGTCGTTCAACTGCTCAACCGCGTTCTGTGCGGCAGCGCCGTAGTCGGCCCACTCGGCCTGGAAGATGTACTCGGCAGCCACCGGGTCGCCGTTGTCATCCAGCCATTTGCCGTTAGCATCCCGCGTGAATCCGATGCTCAGCAGCAACTCTTCTGCCGCAGCCGGATCGTAGTCATAGGTGTTGAGCTGCGCGCGATCTTCCTCGCTCAGCCACATCTCGACCAGGCTGTCGGCCATGCCCGCCATATAGCGGACCGGCGTGGCGCTCAGACCCTTGGTCAAGAAGGCATTTTCCTCACGGTCGATCGCCATCGCCATCGCCTGGCGGACTTCCTTGCGGTTGAAGGGGTACTTGTCGTGGTTCACATACACCGCCGCGCCATACAGATACGGGCCGCGGATGATGCGCAGCCCCGCGTTCTGCATGGCCTGATCGGTCGCGGGCGGGAATCCGTGCGTAGCATAGGTAACCCGCCCGTCCAGCACCAGCGGAGTGACGGCTTCGGTCTCGCCGTACCAGATCCGGACTTCACCGAACTGGACGGACTCCGAGAAAATGCTGTTCGGCTGCCAGTGCAGCGTCAAGAAGCTATCGCCCACGTCATCGAGCGTGTAGATGAACGGGCCGCTGGCAATGATCGACTCGGGCCGGAACTCGCGGATCTCGGCCTGGAGGTCCAGCCATGCCTGATCGGTATCGGTAGCACCGCTCTCGTACAGCTCCTGGGACTTCTGCGCCAGCTCACCGTAGGTCTCCATGCTGCGGACGGTCGTCCGGAGAATCAGGTGCCGCGCCAGAAGCGACGGATTCGCCAGCGTGAAGCGGACGGTGTAGTCGTCCACCTTCTCAACTTCACCGACGTAGTTGAAGTCGCTCCACTTCAGGATACGGCCAATCGCGTACGTGCCGACCAGGTCGTCGGCTGTGATGGGCGAGCCGTTGCTCCAGATCGCATCCTGGCGCAGGCGCACAACGAACGCCTCCTCGCCTTCGAAGTCCCAGCTTTCGGCCAGCCAGCCCTCATAGCTCCCGTCAGCGGCCAGGTAGTAGGCCAGCGGCAGTTCGACCCAGCGGTAGTACAGCCCAAGGCTGCTGTGCGGGCCGCCAGTCGAGTAGCTGTTGAGATGCCCGTCTGGGGGCAGGAAGTACGGCCAGGCGCCATAGAAGGTCCCGACCGGGGCGGACTGCTGCTGCCCCAGCACCGGTGTGATCCCGGTGAGCATCAGCGCCAGCACAATCAAGAGGGAAATTCTGCGCATCGTTGCCTCCAAAAATGAATAAAGAGCGTTTACTAGATGTGTGGACCCCCGCGAAGTCGCACTGTGCGTAAACCGGAAAGTGAGAGTCAAGGTGATCACGTCATGCAGTTCGCCTCCTCAAACGATGCCCCGCACGGGGACGGGCAAGCGGCCGGTTGGCGTAAAGCGGCCCAACAGGGCATCGACCGCGGCTTGCAGCGACGGCGCGCCATCCCCGCAGGTGCACACGATCGCGTCCGGGCCATCCAGCACTTCGACATCATAGGGGTTGCGCAGGCACAGCAGGACGCTGCTGCGCGCCTCATCAATCAGGGTCTGGGCGATCTTGCGCTGCGCGGGGTGCAGATGCGCGCTGCGAGTCGCCACGATTGTAATTTCTGCGTCATGCGTGATACGGCGCGCCGCATCGAGGGCGTTGGGCTGTGGATCGCTAGCGTCCAGCGTCAGATGCGTCATCCCGGGCAGGCGCTCGCGCAGCAGCGCGGCCAGGCTGGTCAGCCCGTGCTGATCGGCTGCCGCCGTTTCCATGCCAGACGCGAACTCGATCACGGCGATGCGCCGGTCATCGGAGCGCAGCGGGAAGACACCGGGATGGGCCGTCACCAGCACCGTGCCCGCCTCGGCTGCTGCCTGGCAGACTGCCAGATGCTCCTTGCGGCGGATGATGCTCAGATCGCCCGGCTCAACCGCCGGATAGGCACGCGTGAACGCATCCACCCGCGCGACAGCCTGATCGATGCGATCTTCGGGCAGGCGGCCGCTCTGCGCCGCATCCAGCAGCGCGTTGTACGCTGCTTCTTGCCGCTCGCGCGTGTGCGAGAAGAACATCGCATCCACTCCGGCCAGCGCTGCCAGCACGGCAGACTCTCCCGCGCCGTAATGCTGCGTGATGGCCTGCATTTCCATGCAGTCGGTCACCACCAGGCCGTCGAAACCGATCTCTTCGCGCAGCAACCCCGTGATGATCGCCGGGGACATAGTCGAGGGGTACTCGCTGTCGAGCGCTTCGAACTTGACATGGCTGATCATGACGCTGGCAATCCCGGCCTCGACCACGGCCCGGAAGGGGATCAGATCGTGCTCCCAGAGAAAATCGAGCGATCCGCTCACCACCGGCAGGCTGACATGCGAGTCAACCGGGGTGTTGCCATGCCCTGGGAAGTGCTTGGCACAGGCCCCCACCCCTGCCGATTGGAAACCGCGCACCTGGGCAACGGCCAGCCGGCTGACGCGGCGCGCATCGGCGCCGAGCGTGCGCGTGCTGATGACCGGGTTGCTGCTGTCGTGTCCGATGTCGACCACCGGAGCCAGGTTGAAGTTGATCCCCAGCGCGTGCAGTTCTGCGCCCAGGACCGCTGCAACCTGCTCGGCGAGGTCCTCAGAATCCGCCGCGCCGAGAGCCATCGCGCCGGGGCTTTCGGTGAAGCCATCCCGCAGCCGGGCGACGATACCCCCTTCCTGGTCGATCGCGATCAGCGGCGGGTATTTGGCCGCCGATTGCAGCGAGCGTACCAGCCCGGCAAGCTGTTGGGGAGAATCGACGTTGCGCCCAAAGAGGATCACCCCACCCACGCGCCCCTGAGCCAGCCACTCCAGGATATAATCGGGCGCGTGCAGACCCTCGAAGCCAACCAGCAGCATGCGCCCAACCTTTTCTTGCACGTCCATTGAGCAGTACCCTTTCAACGAGGTCGCGACTGCCGCGAACACGCCCGTAACCGGCCGGCAACCGGCTCAGGCGTCACACGAAAACACGAGCGTGCAGACTGGCCTGGGGGGTGTGGCGTAGTAAGTCGTGAAAAGCGGTCATGCAAAAAACTTTCAAACCGCG
>DYEN01000012.1 GCA_020725705.1 Anaerolinea sp. | reverse complement strand
CTTAGGGCTGTTTGCGCGAATTTCGCATCAGACTACACTTAGGTGAGAACTGCATTCGAGTGTCCGCAATTGCCTAGTGGCCCACCGGCGCCCACGCTTTGGGAGGGATAGCGATGCGAGGTCGAGTCCTGGTCTTGATCGGTGCGATCATCCTGCTTGTTGTGTTGGTGATCGTCGTGTTGTTCGTGCTTCCGCCAGAAGAGCAAGAAGCACAACCCGAAACCCCCGGTGCTGCGCAGGTTGGGGGCGAAGTGGGAACCGGGCAGCAAGGTGAGGGGGAACCGATTGTCCGGAACATGGTGAACATCGTCATCGCCATTCAGGATCTGCCCCGCGGCCTAACCATCCCTGCTGACGGCGTCGCGATCCAGCCCTGGCCCGAAGACGCGCTGCCCGAAACGGGCAACTACTTTGTTGACGTGAACGAAGTCATCGGGCGCATCGCCCGCACGGATATTTTCCGCGGGTCGCCTGTGTTGGGGCGGCAGGTGGTCGACAACCTGTATGAGATCGCCCAGACCGGCTCGGACGCAGCGGCGCTGATGGCCGGGCTTCCGGCCGACCGGCCCTGGGTGGCGGTGTCGGTGCCGCTGGACCCAACGGGGATCGGGCAGGTGGCTTATGGCTTGCAGCCGGGCGATTATGTCGACGTTATCATGTCGTTTCTGTTTGTCGATGTGGACGAGGGCTTCCAGACCCGGCTGCCCAACACGATTTCTGTGATCACCCGTGCCGAGACAGGTGAGATGGTGATCGGTGCGCCGCGGCAGGGGCGGGTTGAAGCCAGCACGCTCTCGCCCGAAGGCGTGCTGGTCGGGCCAAGCGAAACGGCGCAGCGCCCTCGGCTGGTGACGCAGCGAACCATCGCCGACGCGTGGGTAGTGCATGTTGGCTATTTCCCGCCGGGTGGGAACATCGTGGGGGCGACGCCCACACCGATTGCGGTCGAGCCGCCACCGCCCGCTCCGGGCGAAGCTCAGGGGGTTCCGCCGACAGCCGCACCGACCGTGACGCCATTTGCGCCGACGATCATCACCCTGGCCGTCACACCCCAAGACGCGCTGGCGCTGGTGTGGGCGATTGACGCGCAGATCCCGATCACGCTGGCCCTGCGCGCCGCGGGTGACCGGACCATCACGCAAACTGAAGCGGTCTCGTTGCAGTATATGATCCAGAACTTTAACATCACCCAGCCGGCGGCATTGCCCTTCTCGCTGGAGCCGCCCATTCGCAGTGTGCGTCGGTATAATATCGGTACACTCTCGACTCTGATCGCGGAAGGGCAGCAGGGCGCCGCCGAGTAGAGCGGTGCGTCCACCCGTCCCGACCGAAGCCGGAGAGCACACGCTCTGCCCGACGAGGTGTGCTCTCCGATCCACTTAGGCACAGGCGGAGCGACAGCGTGATTCTGCGGAAGCGGGTCCCTCAGCGTATCCAGACACCAGAAGGCAGCACGTTATGATGAGTAGTGGAACGCCACGTGAAGTGATCAAGGTCCTGATTGTTGACGACATTCCCGACACGCGCGAGAACATCCGTAAGCTGCTCGCGTTTGAGGCAGACATTCAGGTTGTCGGAATGGCTGGGACCGGGCGCGAGGCGGTACGTCTGGCGACCGAAACCCGCCCCGACGTCGTGTTGATGGATATCAACATGCCGGATATGGACGGGATCACGGCGACTAAGGCGATCAGCACCGCTGTGCGCACCGCTGCCGTGGTGATCATGTCCGTGCAGAGCGAGCCGGGATATTTGCGCCAGGCGATGCTGGCCGGCGCCCGCGATTACCTGACCAAGCCGATCGCCAGCGAGGAGCTTTACGCGACCATCCGGCGCGTGTACGAGCGGAACGAGCCGATCCGCCAGCAGGAAGCGATGCTTGGCGCAGCGGCAGCCGGGCACGTGGAGACTGCGCAGCGGCCCGTTGCAGCCAAGCAAGTTGGCGCGGGGCACGTGATCGTGGTTTACAGCCCGCAGGGCGGCGCCGGGGTGACCACGATCGCGACCAATATCGCAGCGGCGCTGATCCGGCCCGACACGCGCGTGCTGCTGATCGACTGCAACCTTCAGTTCGGCGATGTCGACGCTTTCTTGAACTTACAGTCGCAGTCCACCATCTCGGACCTGACCAAAGTCGTCTCGGATCTCGATCAGGAGCTGATTGACAACGTCCTGGTGACGCATGGCAGCGGGCTGAAAGTCCTGATGGCGCCGAGCCATCCCGAGGCGGCATATGACATCACGACTGAGGCCGTCCGTCAGGTGATCGGCGCGGTAACCCCGCTTTACGACTACATTGTGATCGACACTCCGGTGCAGTATGACGACCTGACTCTCAAGCTGTTCGAGCTGGCCGAGAAGATCGTCCTCGTGGCGGTTCCCACGATTCCGTCGGTGCGGAACACGCGGAAAATGTTAGAGATTTTTGATAACCTGGAGAAGCCGCCCAAGTTATCAGATAAAATTGTCTTTGTATTAAATCGCACCGTCAGCGAAAAGGAACGCGGCCGGGGGACGGTGCCAGCCGAGTCAATCGCGGCGCATCTGAAGAAAGACGTCGCTATGTCGATCCCGCTCGACGAACGCGCTGTGCTGACCTCGGTCAACCAAGGGGTTCCCCTCGTTGCCAAGCAGAAATCACGCTCACCTGGACGAGAGCTGGCCGATCTGGCGGAGCTGCTGCGCAAGATGATCGAAGCGGAAGAACCGCCCGCGCAATCTGCCGAACAGCAGATGCAGCGGTCCAAAAGCGGGCTGCGGGCGCTCTTTGGCGGGACGGGGTGAGATAATCCAGATGGGAAGGGTGTGAGGAGGCTGGGATATGTCGCTACTAAGACGCATTGAACGCGGCGGTCAGGGGCAGGAACCCGACCCCGCCGATCAATCGAAACTCGCTGCTATGCGCCGGCGGACGCCTGTGCCGCCGCCGTCAGGGCCATTGAGTGGCGTTCGTACCGAACAGAATACGTATCTCGACCTCAAATCGCGCGTGCAAAACAAGCTTCTGGCAGAGCTGGACACCAGCGTTGATCCACGCTCGCCAGAAGTTCGCGCCACAATCGAGGAACTGTTTTCCACGATCTTGGCTGAAGAAAGCATTGTGCTGGGCCGCGCCGAGCGGCAGCGTTTGTTCGAGGCCATCGTCGCGGAGATCCTTGGCTTTGGTCCGCTGGAGCCGCTTCTGGCCGAAGACAACATCACCGAGATCATGGTGAACGGTCCGAAGAATGTCTACATCGAGATTGCCGGCAATATCACGCGCTCGAATGTCAGCTTTGAAGACGAAGAGCATGTGCTGCGCGTGCTGGATCGTATTGTGGCTCCGCTTGGTCGCCGGATCGACGAAAGCTCGCCGACGGTCGACGCCCGTCTGCCCGACGGATCGCGCGTGAACGCCGTGATCCGCCCGATTGCCCTCTGCGGCCCAACCATCACGATCCGTAAGTTCTCCAAACGTCCGTTCACGGTCGAAGACCTGATCCGGTTTGGCACCCTGACGCCTGAAGTGGCGGAGTTTCTGCGCGCCGCGGTAATCGCGCGTCTGAACATCGTCGTCTCCGGGGGTACGGGGTCTGGGAAAACCACGCTGCTCAATGTCTTGTCGGGTTTCATTCCCAATGACGAGCGCATCATCACGATCGAGAACGCCGCCGAGCTTCAGCTTCGGCAAGAGCATGTTGTTTCCCTGGAAAGCCGCCCACCGAATATCGAGGGCCGGGGCGAGGTCAGCATCCGCGATCTGGTGGTGAACTCGCTCCGTATGCGCCCGGACCGGATCGTGGTCGGCGAGTGCCGCGCGGGTGAGGCGCTGGACATGCTCCAGGCCATGAACACCGGACACGAAGGCTCGCTGACCACCTGCCACTCCAACAGCCCGCGCGACACGCTGTCTCGCCTGGAAGTGATGTGCCTGATGGCCGGGATGGACCTGCCGGTGCGCGCGATTCGCGAGCAGGTTGCCTCGGCACTGGACCTGATCGTCCATCAGGAGCGCCTGCGCGACGGGACACGCAAGATCGTCAAGATCACCGAAATCCAGGGCATGGAAGGCGACGTGATCACCATGTCCGACATCTTCGAATTCGAGCAGGTGGGGCTGGAAGCGGGCAAGGTGATCGGCCGCATCCGGCCAACGGGCCTGCGGCCGAAATTCATCGACCGTATCGAGGAAGCCGGAATCCATCTTCCGCCGTCGGTGTTTGGGATCGGCACGGCAAGGTATTAGCGTAAGTGCGTGGCCTGCGCGCCGCGCTGCTACACAGTGGCGTGACGGGCCAGCAGGTGGAAAGAGGGAGGCTGGCGCCATATGGCGACTGAACTGATTATTGCTGGCGCGGCCGGTTTGGTGGCGGTGATCATCCTGATCATCGGGATCATCAGCATGCGGTCCGAGCGCCAGGAAGAAATTGAAGAGCGGCTCAACCGCTACACGTCCGAATACAGCAGCTTGCTGGCAGGCTACAACAACGAGGTGAAGCCGGAGGAAGCTGCGGCTGAGGTCAGCCTGCTGACCCAACGACTGGACCGCGCCTTGGCCGAGCGCGAGTTCGCCAAAAAGTGGCGCGTCCAGCTTGCGCGGGCCGATCTCAAGCTGACCGTGGCCGAGTACTTCGCGCTGCATATCATCTCCGGCATCGGGACCTTTCTGATTGCATGGTTCATCATCTTCGGGAACCCCATCGGCGGCGCGGTGATGGGGGTGGTCGGTCTGTTTTTCCCGCGCTTCTACGTCGCGCGTAAGCAGGGGCAGCGGCTGCGCGCCTTCGAGGCACAGCTCCCCGACACGATCTCGCTGTGGGTTAACGCGTTGCGTTCCGGGTATTCGGTGCTGCAGTCGATGGAAGCCATCGCGCGCGAGTCACCGGAACCAACCTCGACCGAATTCCGGCGGATTGTGCAAGAGGTCCAGTTGGGTATCCCGATGGAAGATGCTCTTGAGCATTTGCTGAACCGGATGCCAAGCGATGACATGGACCTGGTCAACACCGCGGTAAACATTCAGCGTGAAGTCGGCGGCAACCTGGCGGAGATCCTTGAAGCGATCGCCCACACGATTCGCGAGCGCATCAAGCTGAAGGGCGAGATTCGCGTGCTGACGGCGCAAGGGCGCATCACCGGCTGGTTGATCTCGCTGCTGCCCATTATCCTGACTCTGTTCCTGATGGTCGTGAGTCCGGGATATATGGGGGGTATGGTCGAGAACCGCATGTGCGGCTGGCCGATGATGGGCCTTGGTCTGGGCATGATCGGAACGGGCGCCGCGATCATTCAGAAGATCGTGAGCATCGATTACTGATGCCGGAGCCACCGGGATAGGAGCTACCATGCCAGCGTTTGGAATTCTGGGTCTTGCAATTGTCGCGCTGATCTTGGTGGTCGGCCTGATTGTGGTCGGGATGCGGGAAGATTCCGGCGTCGACCCGCTCCAGCGCCGCCTGGCCGAATATGGCGACCGCGAGCTGCCGGCCTCGCTCGAGGAGATCGAGCTGTCGCTCTCGATGCAGGAGCGCATCATCATTCCGATGTACCGGAGTCTGGCGCGCTTCGGTGCTCGCTTTACGCCGGAGAATCAGATCGAGGAGATCCGGCACCAGCTTGAGCTGGCCGGCAAAGCCCAGTCGATGGATCCTGCTACCTTCTTCGGCCAGCGGGTGGCGCTGACGCTGGCGATGGGCGGCGGGGCGTTTGTGCTCTTCTTTCTGGTCACCAACTGGGGGCCAACAAAGAGCGTGCTGGGCGTACTTGGCGGTATTCTGCTCGGCTACTATCTGCCCCTGCTACAGCTCAAGAGCCAGATCAGCCGGCGCAAGGAGAACATCACCAAGTCGCTTCCGGATGCGCTGGACCTGCTGACCATCTGTGTCGAGGCCGGGCTGGGGTTTGAGCAGGCTATGGGCAAGGTCTACGAAAAGTGGGATAACGACTTGGCGCTGGCGTTTGGCCGGGTGTTGCAGGAAATCCAGCTTGGTAAGCGGCGCAGCGAGGCACTGCGCGATATGTCTCGTCGGATGGAAGTGCCCGATGTGACCAGCTTCGTTGCCGCTTTGATCCAGGCGGAGCAGCTTGGTGTGAGCATCGCGAAGATTTTGCGCATTCAGGCCGACCAGATGCGCGTCAAACGGCGTCAGCGCGCCCAGGAGAAAGCGCAGCAGGCGCCGGTCAAGATGATTGTGCCCCTGGTGTTCCTGATCTTCCCGTCGATCTGGATCGTGCTGCTTGGGCCATCGGTGATTATCATCCTTGAAGCGGGTATTCTAGGAGGATTTTAGGGCAGCAAAACCTGGAGCGGCGTGGGTTTCCCACATCACGACATTGTTTCGTTACACCGTATGATATGGATTGAGCGGTGGGCCGAGGCGTCTCGCACGCCGTCGGTCGCCAACCGTCTGAAGCTCCTGACACACCAGCTAGCGATGGGGGGACTGGATCTGTTATTTCCGCCCCATTGCGTCGGCTGCGGGCGAGTCGGGAGCTTTTTATGTCCGCACTGCTTGGCGACGATCCAGGTGCCAGAGGAGCGCACGTGCCCCGGACTGGACGGTGTGTGCGTCGCAGCCGAATATGACGGCGTGGCGGGTGCAGCGATTCGCGGGCTGAAATACGACGGGCAGACTCGCCTGGCCGAACCGCTCGGGCTGCTGCTGGCGCGTGCCCTCAGGCAGACGAACTGGCAGGTCGATCTGGTTGTTCCGGTGCCGCTGCATGATACACGATTGGCCGAACGGGGCTATAATCAGGCTAAGCTGATCAGTCTGTATGCGGCCCGCGCTCTGGGGCTGAATGTGGAGCCTGGTGCTGTGCGACGGGTGCGGAATACATCCAGTCAGGTCAATCTTAGCGCGCAGGAGCGGCGCGCCAACGTGAAAGGAGCATTCGAGTCCAATTCTGAGCTTGTGTTAGGCCGGTCCGTCCTCGTTGTCGATGATGTATTGACCACCGGCGCAACCATAGCCGCCTGCGCCGAGGCCCTGCGGAACGCCGGGGCCAGCCGGGTGTATGGCGCGACCGCTGCCGGTGCCGTGTTCTCCCCTGTCCCCGCTGCGGGTGATATTGATTCGCCTGTGTGAGGTTATTTGCAGCCGCTAGAAGGAGCAGGCTATGGAACTCAAGATCCACGCTCGAAACGTTGATCTCACGCCTCGACTGCAGGAGCATGTAGAAAAGAAAGTCAACAAACTGGATCGCTACATGCCCAACATCCAAGACGTGCGGGTTGATCTCGCGATCGAGCGTCGTAAACAGGGGGTGGACCAGGCCATTGCACAGCTCACCGTGCGCAATACGCGCGGCGTGATCCTTCGTTCGGAAGATAAGAAGCAGCCGGACATCTATGCTGCCCTGGACGTCGCTTTGGATAAGATGTACCGGCAAATTCACCGGTACAAGGGCAAGCGCAAGCGCCGCGGAAGCCGCTATGCACCGCAGGACGCCGAACTGGCGGTGATGGAGCCGCTGCCCGGCGAGACGGTGGCTGAGGAAGAAGAGGAAGAAGAGAAAATGGCGATCGTCCGGCGCAAGGAAGTGCCGCTGGTTCCTATGACCGAAGAAGAAGCGATCGACCAGATGGAGCTGCTGGGACATAACTTCTTCATCTTCTACAACGCGGAGACCGCGCGCATCGGTGTGCTCTACCGGCGCGAAGACGGGAATTACGGCGTGCTGGAACCTGTGGTCTCGTAGGCGTCTGCCTGCACCAAAAGGGGTCTGGCCGGGAGCGGGATGCTCCCGGCCTTTTGTGTGGAAGGAGCGTCAAACATGCGCTGCCCGATTTCCGGGGCGATCATTCTGAGCGCGGCGGGGCGCACGAGCGCCCAAGAGCGGCTTGTCGACCGGGCGCTGCGGGCCAACACGCTTGCCCTGGCGGAGCGGCTGCGCGAGATTGGTGTGGAGCAGATCGTGGTGGCCGGTCCGGACCTTGACTGGCTCCAGGACGAGCACGGCATCACGCTCGATCGTGACGCCGCGCCGTTCCATTTTGGCCGGCGCCTGGCCGGGCTGATTGCACACTACGACATGGCGCCGGTTTTTTACTTTGGCGCGGGCAGTGGACCGCTCCTGTCGGCAGATACCCTCGCGGATGCCCTGGCGCGACTGCACGCCGCCGAAGCGACCGGGGCACGGCGGGTCGTGACCAACAACCTGCATTCGTGTGACTGGGTGGGCCTCTCGCGCCCAGGTGATGCGCTGCCGGTCATCCAGAAGGCGCAGCGCGACAACGGGCTGGCCTGGTCGCTCCAAGAAGAAAGCGGCTATGTGATCGAGATCGCGCCTGGGCCGGATACCGCTGCCCAGCTTGACCTCGACACCCCCGCCGACCTGGCACTGGCTCGCGTGCATCCGGACTGCCCTCAGGCGCTACGTAAAGCGCTAGTCGATCCGCTGCTCGATCACATCCCGGTTG
>DYEN01000157.1 GCA_020725705.1 Anaerolinea sp. | reverse complement strand
GCACGAGCGGGGGCACGAACACGATCAGCCACACCCATCGGTCCCACCCGCCGCGCGGAAAGCGCGCCAGCGCCGCCGCAAGGCTAACCAGCGCGGTGACGGTGACGAACGCCCCGATAGATGGCGAGTTCCAATCCCACCAGGTTTCGGCCATCGACAGGAAGCCTGCCGGGAAGTCGATAACCGGGCGCTCTTCGACCGGGCTGGGGGCCAGCGTGCCCGTCATGTCGTTCAGATAGGGCAGGGGGCCGGCCAGCCACAGCAGGCCCAGCGCCAGGGCCAGCGCCAGGATCCCCAGCCCGGCCAGCAGTCCACGCCGTGGCGACCGCCACAGCGTCAACAAACCGTACGGCCCCAGCACGAACGCGCCAAAGATGGGGTATTGCAGGTCCGAGAGAACCGCCGCCCACAATCCGACGCCCATCGCCCCTGCCGCGCTCGCGCTGCGCCGCAGCCTGCCGGAGCGCAACGCCGCCGCGACCGCTTTCCAGATCAGTAGCAGCGCCGGAATGAGGAACCAGTTCATCAGGTTGACGTGCGAGTTGTAGTAGAAGTAGCGCACGGCGGGGAAGACTTGCAGCACCACACCGCCGATCAACGCCAGGCCGGGGGCGGCGGCCTCGCTGCGCAGAAACACAAAGAACAGATACCCGTTCAGGACGCACGCCAGGAAGATGAGCGCATTCACTGCGGCGATGGTGCCCACGACCAGCTCCAGCCCGGCCCACACAGGGAACCAGAACAGGGCCATGGCGTTGTACGCGAAGCTGGTGGTGAAGGGGGCCATCACAAAGTTGCTGGTGTAGACGTGCAGGTCGCCGGTGGTGAGCGCGTGCCGGACCCACCAATAGGCCCAATGGGGGAAGAACCAGTCGTACCCGGCGGCCCGCGAACCGGGACTGAACAGCAGCGGATAGAGCGTGAGAAAGGCGGTCAGGCTGAAGAAGCTCAGCGCCGCAAGATGGAGCGCCGCACGCGGGCGGGCGACAGCGGTGATAGAGCGGCTGAAAGGGTCAGCGTGTCGGTTCAACGCCGGTTCAAGAGTCTTAGTCGCCGGGTTCGGGAATGGCGCCTGTGGCCTGTCGTCCTCCCTGCTCGGTCCCGAGGACGGCGTGGCGGCCACAGGCGCGCGCTCAGGGTAGCTCAAAGACGCACTTCACAACCGCTTCGTCGCGCAGCAGCTCGTCGAACAGGGTCGGCCCTTCGTCCAGCGCGGCCCGGCGCGAGATGATCCCCTCGGCGGCTACCCGCCTGTCGGCGAGCATCGCCAGCGCCCGCCGGAAATCGCGCTCGTTCATTCCGTAGCTGCCCGCGATGCGCAACTCGCGCGTGACAACCGCCTGCATATCGACTTCGACAAAGCGCATACTGTTGCCGATCCAGACCACCGTCCCGCCATCGCGGATCGCCTGTAGCGACTGCCCGACCGTCGCGCTGGCGCCGACCGCCTCGTAGACGAGATCGAAGCCCTCGCCGCCGGTCAGCTCGCTGACCAACGCAGCGAAATCATGCGCGGTGGGGTCAATGGCGTGCGCTGCGCCCATCTGCCGGGCGATATCCAGCCGCGTCTCGCTGATGTCGCTCACGGCCACTTCGCGCACGCCCGCCAGCAGCAACACCTGCATGGTGAGCAGACCGATCGTGCCTGCGCCGATGACGAGCGCGCGGTCATACGGCTGCACGTGCGCGATCCCCACTGCGTGCACGGCGACGGCCAGCGGCTCGGTTAGCGCGGCGGTGGAGAAGGGCAGCGTATCCGGGATCGGGTACACGTTCGTCTCCGGCACGACCGTGTACTCGGCATAGGCGCCGGGCAGGTTCATACCGATCATTTGGCGCACGACGCGCCCGGTTGCCGGATCGGGCCGGTAGATGAGCGGATGCAGGGCGACACGGTCGCCGGGCCGGACGCGCCGCACGCCCGCGCCAACGGCGGCCACCTCGCCGGCGACCTCGTGCCCCATGATCAGCGGGGGATGGCGGCGGCCGGTCCGCCCGGTGTAGCCGTGCAAGTCCGACCCGCAGATCGCCGCGGCGCGGACGCGCACCAGGACGTCGAGCGGGTGGTTGAGATGCGGCACCGGCACCGATTGCAGCTCCAGGCGGTTGAAGTCGGTGAGCATCAGCGCCTTCATCATGGTTGGTGGTTCGGTCATCGGTTGGCTCTAACCTTTGATGGCGCCGGCGGTCAGGCCGGAGACGACGTAGCGCTGCATGAAGACGGTGATCACCAGCACCGGCAGGGTAATCAACACCGCAGCCGCCATAAGTCCGCCCCAGTCGATGCTGGCGTAGGTGATGAAATTGAAGATCGCGACGGGCAGCGTCCGGGTGTCGTCGCCGGACAGCACCAGCGAAAACATGAAGTTGTTCCAAGAGAAGATGAACGACATGATCGTGGCGGTCATAATGGCCGGCACGGACAGAGGCAGTGCGATCCGGACGAAGGTGCCCAGCATGGTCGCCCCGTCGATGCGCGCCGACTCCTCGACTTCGATCGGCAGACCCTCGAAGAAGGGCACCATCACCCACACAATGAACGGCATCGACACGATCATGTGGCTCAGGATCAGGGCGACGTACGTCCCGTTCAGCCCGGCGCGGCTGAAAAGGATATACCAGGGCACCAGGAAGGTGATGCCCGGCACGATGCGCGCGGCCAGCAGGACAACCCCCAGCCAGTCGTAGTGAAAGCGCGCGATGGCATACGCACCCGGCAGGCCCAGCAACAGCGACAGAGCGGTCGAAACGGCAGCTACCAGGAAGCTGTTGCCCATGTAGCGCAGGAAATTGTATTCCGAGAAGACTCGGTCGAAGTTGCGCAGAGTCGGCGTGAACCCCCAACCGGGCGAGATGATGTCGATCTGGGTCTGGAACGCGGCGAGGGCCATCCAGATGACCGGGAACAGGAAGATCACGATGATGACCAGAAGCAGCGCCGCGCGGACGGTCTCGGCTGTAATGCGGCGCATCTGGGCACGCCGTTTGCTCATCACCGCTTGCCGGCTGAGCGGGCGGTGGGGGCGGGGTGTGGTGGCTTGGCTGAGGTCGGTCATAGCGCCTGCCTCATGCTGACCGAACGGCGCATCTGAATGAAGATCACGCTTACGCCGAGCACGATCGCGAAGAACACGACCAGCAGAGCGGCGGCCTGCCCCAGGCGAAAGTACTCAAAAGCGCGCACGTAGGCCAGGGTGTTGAGGGTTTCGGTCGAAAAGCCCGGACCGCCGCGCGTCATGGTGTAGATGATATCGAATGTTTTCAGCGCCTCAATCGAGCGCAGCAGGACGGCGGTCAACAGCGTCGGAACCAGCAGCGGCAGCGTGATGTGGAAGAAGCTCTGCAGCGACGACGCGCCGTCGACCAGGGCGGCTTCATACGGGTCTTCCGGCAGCGACAGCAGCCCGGCCAGCGTGATCATCGCCATCATGGGTGTCCACTGCCAGATGTCCACGGCCATCAGCACCCACAGCGCCTGGGACTGCGAGCCAAGCCACGGCTGCGGCGTGAGGCCGATGTCGCGCAGAATCTTGTTGAAAACGCCGATGGTCGGCTCCAGCATGAGCAGCCAAGCCATACTGATCGCCACCGGCGTGGCGACCATCGGAAGCAGAATCAACGTCTTGACGACGGTGTGCCCCGGAAAAGCGTCGCGCAGCAGCAACGCGATCCCGATGCCGAAAACCAGTTCGGCTGTAACGACCACTCCCGTGAACAGAAAAGTCCGCTTGACCGCCGGGAAGAAACGGTCGCTCTGGGTGAACAACTCGGTGTAGTTGTCCGTGCCCACGTACTCAGGCGCGCGGCGGGCCGATCCGGTCCACTCGTGGAAACTCAGCCAGCCGTTGTACGCGACCGGGAAGGCCATCATAACCACGACAAAGATCAGGGCCGGTAAGATAAAGGACAGCCGTTGGAACCGCCGCCTGAGGTGGGTGATTGACGTGCGGGTTTGCGTTGTGCGGTGCGTGGCCATAAGCACTACTTTCAAAACAGCATTGGGATCAGGATTGAGGTCTGCCCCGGACGCCCAGAGCAGACCTCTTCACCCGCCGGTCGGCTACTCGCCGAACTCGGCCGCTTCTTGCTCCAGGAAACGCTGGAAGGCGGCGTGTGCTTCTTCGACGGCCTGTGCCACGTCTCCGCCCTCGATCGCTACCACGATCGGCAGGCCGACGATGTCACGCGCCTCGCCCAC
This sequence comes from Anaerolinea sp., assembly GCA_020725705.1. Taxonomy (GTDB): domain Bacteria; phylum Chloroflexota; class Anaerolineae; order Aggregatilineales; family Aggregatilineaceae; genus DYGX01. Next base: position 5,037 of record DYEN01000157.1, on the reverse strand, counting down.
GCGGATCACGCGTGGCCGGTCGAAGCCCACCCCTGTCTGCCCGTTGATCACGATCGCTTCCGCCAGGTCCGGCGGGAAGCCCCCCAGCCCTTCGGGCGAGGCCCACACCGAACTGCGCGCGCCGGACTGCCCGAACTCGGACTGCATCCGGCGGACGATTTCGGGGCTGGTGGCCCAGCGGATAAACTCCCAGGCAGCGCCCTTGTTCTCGGACGTCGCGTTCATACCGAGTGCCCACGAGGTCACGCTGTACGGACGGCGACCGGCCGGCCCTTCGGGGAAGGGGGCGAACCCGACCTTGTCCACGACCAGCGAGGCTTCGGGGTTCGTGACGTTGGTGTACAGGATGTCGGCGTCCAGATAGAAGGCCGCCTGGCCCTGAGCGAAGACCGCGATGGCCTGCGGCCAGCTCATGTTGATCGTGCCGGGCGGGCCGTAGTTGCGCAGCAGACCGCCATAGTACTCATACGCCTGCAACGCTTCGGGCGTGCCGATGGCGCTGTTGCCCTCTTCGTCAATCCACTGTCCGCCGAAGCTGTAGAGGAAGCTGCTGAACTGCGTCACGGCGGCGCTGCGCTGCCCGCGCAGGACAATGCCGTACACGCCGTTGTCGGGGTCATGGAGCGCCGCGGCAGCCGCTTCGAGTTCTTCCAGCGTCTGGGGCACTTCGATGCCGGCTTCTTCAAGCAGGTCCTTGCGATAGTAGAGCGCCTGGCGCTCGGTCACGATCGGGATGCCGAACAACACATCGCCCGAGGTCACTGTGCCCATCGGGCCGGGCTGCCAGTCGGCGAGGTTCCACGCTTCGTCGTTCTCGGCGAACTCGCGCAGGTCGGCGACCCAGCCGTTCTTCTCGAAGAGCAGGCCCTCTTGCAGCGGGCGGAACATGAAGACATCCGCTTCGGCGGTGCCACCGGTCAGGCCGATCTGGAGACGCTGAGAAAGCTGGTCCTCGAAGTAGCTCTCCAGGCGAATCGTGATCCCGCTGGCCGCTTCAAAGTCCGGGATCAGCCGCTGGATCGCGTTGTTCCACGGGTGGTTGGCCGCGATGACGCGGATCTGGGTTCCGGCGTACTCGTCGGAAATGGGGAACTCTTCGCCGCCTTGCGCCAGGGCCGAAGACACGCCCAGCAGCAGCGAAACGACGACAAGAAGACTGAAGATTGAGCGAACAGAAAAGCGTGAGGTGAACATAGTTTCTCCTGTAAAGTGCTCTCTAGGATAAAACACAAAAAGCGTATCAGACGGTAGGGACCACCGACACTCCTTTCTTGTTCTGCAACCGCGCCGCAGCTAAAGCAGCCATGAGAGTATGGAGTATATAATGGATTATACCCCGACTCAAAATGGCGGGTGTTCACCCTCTTATTAGCCGCGTATCACGCACCCGACTCAAAAAGGATGGTTGTGGAAGATGGAGCCACTCAGAACAGCCGTCATCGGCTACGGCAAGATCGCGCATCTGCACGCCCAGGCGCTTCGCAGCCTGCCGCAGTCGGAATTCGTGGCGGTCTGCGGGCGCGACGCGGCGCGCGCCCAGACGTTTGCGCAGCAGTACGGCGCGGCGGCCTTCACCAGTGTCCAAGCCATGATCGAGCAGGCGGGCGTGCAGGCCGTCGTGATCTGTACGCCGCATCCCGCGCACGCGGCCCCGGCCGTTGAGGCGGCGGCGTGCGGGGTGCATGTCCTGGTCGAGAAGCCGCTCGCCGCAAGCCTGGCCGATTGCGACGCGATGATCGCGGCAGCCGACCGGGCGGGGGTGAAGCTGGGCGTGGTCAGCCAGCGACGCTTCTACGAGCCGGTGCGGCGCATGCGGCAGGCCATTGATGATGGCAAGATCGGCCAGCCGATGCTGGGATCGGTCATCTTGTACGGCTGGCGCGACGAAGCTTACTACCGCTCCGATCCCTGGCGTGGGCAGTGGCTGGCCGAGGGCGGCGGAGTGCTGGTCAACCAGGCGCCCCATCAACTCGATCTGCTGCAGTGGTTCATGGGGCCGATCGAAGAGGTGTTCGGCTACTGGGCCAACCTGAACCACCCGTTCATCGAGGTCGAGGATACAGCCGTGGCCGTGCTGCGCTTCAAGAACGGCGGCCTGGGCAGCATTGTTGCCAGCAATTCGCAGAAGCCCGGCATCTACGGCAAAGTGCATGTGCACGGCTCTAACGGCAGATCGGTTGGCGTGCAGACCGAGGGCGGCGCGATGTTCATCGCCGGCGTGACCTCGATCCTGGAGCCGCCGTACAACGATCTGTGGACCATTCCCGGAGAGGAGTCGATGGTCGAGCGGTGGCGCGCCGAGGATCGCGCCGCGTTCGAGCAGAGCGATCCGACGCTGCGCTATATCATGCTGCAGAATCAGGACTTCCTGGACGCGGTTCTGGAAGACCGCGAGCCTGCTGTGACCGGCCGCGATGGGCGGGTCACCGTCGAGATCTTCACGGCGATCTATCGCTCACAACGCGACCGCGCGCCGGTGCGGTTCCCGGTCGCGGCGCACGACGGCGCGGACGATTTCGACGGGCGGCTGGCGGCGCGCTGAGGCGTCAGGGGTCCGCGCCGGCCGTCTGACCGGCGGGCCGCGCAGCCAGCTCGTCCAGGACGGCCTGCACGGCGCGGGCCATGCTGCGCGCGACGCGGGGCGTGCAGGTTTCGCCAAAGGTCCAGACGTCCTCAGCTTCGATCGCGATCACGTGGATGCGATCGTCCGGCGGCAGAGGCGCGCCCAGCCGACGCAGCGTGACGAGCGCCCCGGCCAGCGTCAGATCGTGACTGGACGCCGTGTTGAGCGTGGCGGGCAGGTCGCTGATACCAAACCGGTGGACCGTGCCCGGTCCGGCGCTGCCGGTCAGAATCGCGTCGATGACCACGGCGCGCTCGTAGCCGACCAGCGCCTCAGCCAGCGCCAGCCCGCCCATGCACATCCGGCGGACGTCCACACGCCCGGCCACGAGCGAATCGCCATGCGCGCGCAGAGCCGCCTCGACCTGTTCGGCCACGCGCCAGCCAATGCCGTCATCGGAGAGAATCGGGTTGCCGATTCCGATGACCACGGCGCTGCCCGGCCTGGGCGGGCCGGGCGCGACCGGCTGACGGGGCTGCGCGGCGTTCGCTCCCATGTGCGTCAGTCGATGTTCTGGCTCAGCCGCCGAACGACTTCGCCGGAACTGTCCCGGATCACGATCTCCAGCGGCATCTGACCGGGCAGCGAGTGCGTCGCGCAGGACAGGCACGGGTCATAGGCGCGGAACGCCATCTCGATGCGGTTCAGAATGCCGTCCGACACATGACCGCCGTGGATCAATGACTCGGCGGCGCGCTTGATGTTCATCTGGATCGGCGCATAGTTGTTGGTCGTTCCGACGATCAGATTTGCTTCAAGCAAGATACCGTTTTCGTCCGTGACGTAGTGGTGCGTCAGGGTGCCGCGCGGCGCCTCGACAATCCCCACACCTTCGGTTGGCTTTTTGGTAGGCAGCGTGCGGACGTTCGGGCTGGCCACTTCTGGATCCTCGGCCAGCTCCACCATGCGCTCGGCGGCGTACATCAGCTCGATGATGCGCGCCCAGTGCGTGGCGAGCGTGAAGTGCACGGGCTTGCCGCCCAGCGTCTCGTACATGCGCTCGTACTCGGCCTGAGCCAGCGGGGTTGCCATGCCGTCGGCGGCGTTGAGCCGCGAGAGCGGCGTGCAGCAGTAGATCCCGCTGCCCTTGCCCTCGACGAAGCCGTGCCACCCAAGCTTCTTCAGGTACGGGAATTTCAGATAGGTCCATGGCTCGACGTGCTCGGCGACGTGGTCGGTGTATTCCACCGGCATATAGCGCGCGAACTCGACGCCGTCCGGATCGACCACCCGCACCAGCCCGTCATAGAAGTTGACCTGGTTGTGCTCATCGACCAGCCCCATGTAGTAGGTGCGCAAGGTGTAGGCCGGGCTGGTGATCATCTTGACGTAGTCGCTGTTTGCTAACACCACATTGTGGAACAAGTCGATGGTGAACTGCGCGAACTCGACGTTCTGCCGGGCGATGTCGAGGATTTCGCGCCGTTGCCCGTCGGTGATCGGGTGGCTCATGCCGCCCGGCAGCGCGGCGACCGGGTGGATCGCCCTGCCGCCGATCATCTCGATGACATGGTGGTTGCGCTTGCGCGCCGCGATCACCTGGCCGCCGATCTCCAGGCCGACCTTGGCGATCACGCCCAGGATGTTGCGCTCGGCTGCCGGGCTGTCGGGGCCAACCACGAAGTCCGGCCCGCCCAGCGCGTAGAAGTGCGTGGTGTGGTCGGTGACGTAGAACGCGGAGTACAGCAGTTCGCGCAGCTTCTTCCCGGCCGGTGGCGGTTCTACCCCGTACAGCGCGTCCAGGGCTTTGACCGACGCCATCATATGCGCTTCCGGGCACACACCGCAGATCCGGCTGGTCAGGCGCGGCATCTCTTCGGCCGGGCGGCCCACGCAGAAGACCTCGAACCCGCGCAGTTCGGGCACCTGAAAATAGCAGTTTTCGACATCGCCCTGGTCGTTGAGGAAAATCTCGATCTTGCCGTGCCCTTCCAGCCGGGTGATCGGATCGATCGTGATGCGTGTCATAGCCTGCCTCCTGAAGCCGCCGCCACCTCGGCGCGCTCAGGCTTGGCCTGGCCGTTGCTGCCGTTGGCCACGCTGAGTTCTCTTCGCCTGAGCAGCGAGTGGGGTAGATGGTAGCGATAGAACATGCCCGCCGGATCGGGAAGGGTGTCAAGAATCGCTTCGACTTCTTCGGGTGTGTTCGCGTCGATGGCGGACGCGATCGCCGTCAGAATCTTCACGCCGTGGTCCAGGTCCCTGTCAACCGGCCCATAGCAGCCGCGGCAGCCCATCCCGACCTGCGGGCAGCGCGCGCCACAGCCGGCGCGTGTCGCGATCCCCGCGCAGAAGAGACCCTGGTCCAGCAAGCACACCTTCGGATCGGGGATCACCTCCTGCGGCCGGTAAAAGCGTTTGATCTTCTTCACGTTCTTCTCGCGCGGGCACTCGTCGCAGACGGTGGTGTCTGG
>DYEN01000156.1 GCA_020725705.1 Anaerolinea sp. | reverse complement strand
CCGTTTTCGTAGGCGTAGATCCGCTGCTTGCCCGTGTCGACCACAATCGACTTGCCGGTGCTGGTCGGCGCAGGCGGCGCCTCGGCGGCGCTGGGCTGGTAGATCCCGGCTGCGGGGATGGTTAGTTCCTGGCCGACGTACAGCAGATCCGGATTGCTCAGGTTGTTGAGGCGGACGATATCCTGCATATCGACCCCATACAGCCGCGCGATCAATGCCAGTTCCTGGCCGCGCTCGACCACATGCACGGTCGTCGCGCCGGAATAGGCAGCCTGCTCCGGCTCCGGTTCGGGCGGCTCCACAACGAGCATCGGCAACTCCAACCGCCCATCCGCCAGCTCGCCGTGCAGATCCCGATACAGGCGATCCAGCAGGGCCGGAATATCCAGCGCGCGCCCCGGCGTTCGCTCGGCCCCGGCACCCGGCGCGACATTCGCGCGGTCGCTCAGGTCGATCAAGGCCTGCTGCGTCCGCACCAGGTCGATGGTGTACCAGGGCGTCAGGCTGGCTCCGGCAGGCGCCCGGCGCGCCGAATCGAGCGTCGCGGCGAGGTCCACCTGCACACCGAGCGCGCCCAGTGTCAGCGTCCACTGGCGATCGCCGTCGACCAGTGTGACGGGGTGCGAGGCCCAATCTTCGCTCGCCAGCCGCTGCTGCGCGCGCTCGACCGGCTGCCCGCCAATCGCGATGCCGCCCACCGTGACCCCCGCCGGGATCGCCGCGCCGCCGGTCAGCAGATAGGCGATAGCAGCGATCAAGGTCAGCATCACCGCCAGCGCGCTGGCGGTCAGGCCGCCAGCCAGCAGCCACGGCGACGCACGCCGGCGCGGTCGAGGCGCGGCGGGCCGGCGCGCCGCCGGGCGAGCGGGTGCAGGTGAGCCGTAGATGGGTCGGGACTGGATAGACATACTGGATGGTCCTTGAGTGATGACGCCCATATTTCGATAATCTGTATTGATTTTATCCGGGCGCGACACTCGCCAATGGACGGGCGCCGCGTGCCCGTCCTGCGCCTGCCCTACGCGCATACGTCGCGGCCCGTGGCGGCGCGCTGTGCTACAACCTGTATTGGCGGACGAAGCAGACAACGGGAACGGAACCTATGAAGTCTCGGCAGGAAATCTCGGCGGGGGGTGTGGTCTTCCGGCGTACACCCGGCGGGATCGAGATTTTGGTCGGCAAGGCGTCCAGCTATCAACGCTGGGTGCTGCCGAAGGGACTGGTCGGGCGAGGGGAAAGCATCGAGGCCGCCGCCCTGCGCGAAACCGAGGAAGAAACCGGGATCCGGGCGCGGATCGTGGCGCCGCTGGGCGACCCAGAGCGGTATATCTACACGTCGGGCGGCGTGCGCGTCTTCAAGACTGTGCACTACTTCCTAATGGAATACGTCGAGGGCAGCGAGCAAAACCACGACTTCGAGCTGGACGAGGTGCGCTGGGTTCCCATCGAGGACGCGCTCAACCTGCTGGCCTACGAAGGCGCACGGGCGGTGGTGCGCCGTGCCCAGGAGCTGCTCGAAAGCTCCGGCACCGGCTAGAGAACGTGTTATGCAACTTGACGCGAAGCAGTGGTGTTGGCTGTTCTCGTAGGGGCGCTGCCTAGCCCGCTCCCCACCTACCACACGGTTGACCCTGTGGTTCGCACGGGCCGCACAAGCCCGGCCCCGACGCGTGGCGCCGGCTTCCTCCCACGATCCGGTCCGCAACGTTCGTGACAGCTTATGGTGCGCCGGACGCGATCGTTTCTCGCCTGCCCCCAGATGCGAGTACAATGGGGCGCAGCGATCCTCATCTGAGCCGCACCGGCAGACCGCCGTCCCGGTCGCCGGCGCCGAAGGAGTGACTATGACTGGCTTTAACGGACTTCACATGAGCCTCGGCAACCTCTCGCGCCTCTCCGGCGCGGTGACGCGCTCGATCAGCGCGGAGAATCCCACCGGCGAGAAGGGCCGGGGCGGGATGGCAACCGACGGGACAGGCGCGCGCGCCTCGCGCGATCTTGGGCAGGGCTGGAAGGTTTCGCCCTCGATCCACATCGAAGCGGAGAGCACAGCGACGCTGGCCGCCATCGAAGGGCCGGGCGCGATCCAGCACATCTGGCTGACGGTGGATCCGGCGTGGTGGCGCAAGTTGATTCTGCGCTGCTATTGGGACGGCGAGGAATCGCCTTCGGTTGAGGTTCCACTGGGCGATTTCTTCTGCAACGGCTGGGGCGAGCGCTGCAACGTTAGCTCGCTGGCCGTCACGGTCAACCCCGCCGGCGGCTTCAACTGCTACTGGGAGATGCCCTTCCGCCGCAGCGCCCGGATAACCCT
>DYEN01000011.1 GCA_020725705.1 Anaerolinea sp. | reverse complement strand
CGCCGAGCAACACCACGTTTGCCGCGCGGCTGGCGCGCATGTTGCGGGCGATCGCCTCGGCGTCAACGACCCACACGCGGGGCAGCGCCTCCAGCGCCGCGTAGACGGTGTCAAGGGGCGGATAGTCGGGGATGTTCACGAGCGGCGCACGCTCGGTCACAACCGCGCCGCTCGCTGCCAGCGCCGGCAGATAGCGCAGCGCTTCCATCGGCTCCATCGAAATCAGCAGGTCAGCGGTACCGTCCGCGATCAGATCCGAGTGGATCGGGTGGTCCGCCACGCGCAGGTGGCTCTGAACCGCGCCGCCCCGCTGTGACATACCATGCACTTCCGTCTGCTTCAGATGCAGGCCGCTGTCGACCGCCGCCACCGCGATGATGGCCGCGATGGACAGCACGCCCTGCCCGCCAACCCCCGCCAGTACCACATCGGTTTTCATGCGCCTGCCCTCCTGCGCCGTCGGGCGGTTTCAATGCACTCGCGCCGCGCCACGATCACCGACACGCCCTCGTAGGCCAGTTCTTCGCGGATGACTGCGACGTTCTGCTCGTGCTGGCGGGGCAGCGGCGTGATGGTCCGCACATGCTCCGCCGGGACGCCCAGCCCGATCGCGACCTGCTCGATGTGGCCGTGCGCCGGAGATGGCTGGCCGCCGGTCATCGCCGTCGTCTCATTGTCCAGCACGATCACCTTGACCGGCGCGCCCGCGTTAATCACATCCAGCAGACCGGTCAGGCCCGAGTGGCTGAAGGTCGAGTCGCCGATCACGGCCACCGCGGGCCGCAGTCCGGCGTCGGTGGCGCCCTTCGCCATCGTGATCGACGCGCCCATATCCACGCAGGACTGGATCGCGTTGTAAGGCGGCAGCGCGCCCAGCGTGTAGCAGCCGATGTCTGAAAAGACCCGCCCGCGCGCGTATCCGTCCAGCGCCTCGTTGAGCGCGCGATAGGTGTCGCCGTGCGGGCAGCCCTGGCACAACTGCGGCGGGCGATTGGCGACGATCTCCGGCACAGCATAGGCGCTCGCGAGCACATCTACCCCCAGCGCGCGCCCAACCAGCGTCGGGTTCAGCTCGCCCGCGCGCGGCAGGGTGCCATCCAGCCGGCCATGCACGCGGCCCGTCTCCACCGGGAAGCCACGTAGCAGTTCCTCGACCAGCGGCGCGCCTTCTTCCAGCACTAGAATGCGCTCGCACGCGTCGACCAGCCGGGCAACCAGCGCGCGCGGCAGCGGATACTGGCCGATCTTCAGAACCGGGTGGGGGCAGCCATCCGGAAAGTGCTCCATCAGGTAATTGTAGGTGATTCCGCATGCCAGGAGGCCCAGGCGGCGATCCGGGCCGTCTTCGTAGCGGTTGAACGGGGATCGCTCCGCCTCAGCCTCAAAGTCCGTCTGCTTGGCGAGCAGCCCGGCATAGTAGCGCCGCGAGATCGCCGGCAGCAGGACGAACTGCTGCGGGTTCGCCGGGAGCTTCAGCGGGCGCTCCGGCTGGACCTCGCGGCGCACTACAGCCGAGCGGGAGTGAGACAGGCGTGTTGTCAGGCGCACCAGGACAGGCACGGCGTACTTCTCGGATAGCTCGAAACCATGCGCCGCTGCGTCGTACGCCTCTTGCTGGTTGCCCGGCTCCAGGGTGGGGATCAGTGCGAAGCGCCCGT
>DYEN01000155.1 GCA_020725705.1 Anaerolinea sp. | reverse complement strand
GTCGTAATGCCCTTACGGGCAGGAGGGGGATTCGGATATTACCGAAGTCCTATGTGCGCCCCTGTGACAGCCCCGTTGTGTTAAGCGAGATAACATAAGCATACACCTCTTTGCGCCAGCGCGCAAGTTTTCCTCAAGAAAAGTGCCCGAATAACACTGATAAACGTCTTCTTTTTGCGAGCACCCCTCTTAAGCAGGCTCTGTCGTAAGACCCTTACTAAAGGGGGTGCTCGCAAAAGTATGATGCGCGTCTTGTTTAATCCCGTTTCAGTTGTTAAGGTGCGGTGGCACGCCGCGCTCAGCGCTCGACGCGGCGTGCCTGCCCCAGTCCGGTCGTTGTCAGGCGGCCCACCCCGGCGTAGAGGGCGAAATCTGCCAGCAGGCCGAGCGCCGCCATCCAGTAGCGGTCGTACTGCACCGCCACATAGCGCGCCCGCCCGACCGCGCCGATCTGCAGGCTGCCGTCCTTGTGCGGCACCGCGCGCGACTCCAGCCGGAAGCCGCTGAGCGCCACGCAGGCCGCGCCATACCGCCGCACCTCGGGCGCGATGGCGATGGGGCTGAAGGCATTCCAGCGGTCCGCCAGCCCGCCGAAGACCAGATCGGGCAGGGGGAGCGGGACGTTCAGCCCATCTTGCCGGAAGGTCACCGGCGAGGCGAAGCGCAGCGTGATGCGGCGCGGGCTTTGCTCGCGGGTCAGCAGGTACGGGCGCGCCAGATCCTCGAAGGTCGCGGTCCCGGCCCAGGGGTGGGCGGCGGGGTCGACGGTCGCGCTCTCGACCGGCAGGCGGAGGTGATCCAGCTCGACGGCGGCGGGCGGGTCCGCACAGCGTGCCAGCAGCACCGCCGCCACCGCGGGATCGAGCGCGGTGAAGCGCAGCCAGTAGGTCTGCTCGGGCAAGAGGGTGCGCAGGTTATCATCGATGCGCTGCCCGCCGATCAGGGTCGAGCAGGTGAACGGTTTGGGGCCGTCGGCGTCGTGCCAGAGCCGCGCCAGGGCGGGATCGTGCTCGTCCAGCCAGCGCAGCAGCAGGGCATGGGCGGCACGCCCCAGGTGGCCGGGCGCGGTCAGCGGCTCCGCGGGGCGGAGGGTGAGGACCAGCGAGACGAGGTCGGGCGTGGTCATGCCAGTGCTTCGATGATTTTAACCAACAAGGTGTTGACGGCCTGGTACGGGTCCTCGCCGGGCGGAACGTCGAAGATCTCTGTGTAGATGCGGCGCAGCAAATCGAGCAGCGCATCGGCGCTGTCGCCCAGGGCCGCTTCCAAGTCTTCGCGACCGATGCCGTTGAACCCGTGCCCGCTCAGGCCTTTGTTGCGCAAGTCCGCCACTGCTGACAAGGAGAAGAGCCGGTCGACAACGGCGCGCCGGTGTTTCCAGCGCGGCTCGTGCTCGACGAAATACTCGACGATGGCCCCCAGGTTGAAGCGGTTCAGCGAGCGCGTGGTGCCGACCTCGATATCGCGGTCCGTTTCCGCCAGCGTGCGGCCATCTTGACCACGCCGGTAATGTCGCAGGTAGTTGTCGAGCGCCGGTAGGCTTTTCCGCCAGGATTCGTCCAGATACTCGTCACCCTTGCTATACTGCATCCCCATCTGCTCGGCCAGGTAGCGGAACGAGGCTTCCTGGAAACGGAAGATGCGCTGCACCAGGTCGGCATATTCGCCCAATGTCAGCTTGATCGCCGCGCTGTGGATGACTTCGGACAGGTTGTCTGCGATGGTCGGCTCTTGCAACTCGCGCAGCCAGAAGCGAATTTGAGCCTGGGTGTTGCCGATGGACAGCGCGAGCGCGCTGTGCAGCGCATTCCGTGCCCGGCGGAAATCGAAGGCGAGCCGCCGGTCCGCATAGCGCAGCAGGCAGGCGAGCAGGTCGCGCCGGTGATTGTCCGGGGCGATCAACCTGCCGGACTGCTCGACCGTTTGCAGAGCGGCGTTGTAGGCAAAGAGTTTGATCTGGCCGAGCAGCGTTTCGCGGCTCTTGCGGGCGAAAAGTTGCTGTGCGACGCCGATTTCGCTTGGATAGCGCGCGTCCTGTTCCTGGTAGAGGGTGTGCACCCGGTCGCCAAAGACCTCGACCCCGGCCACGATCAACATCGATGACATCGCCGGTGTGCCGCCGGATACTTCCAGGTACACGGTGGCATCCGGCGAGACGTTCGTGGCGATTTGCGACAGGGTTTGCATGTAATACGTCAGCATGTTGGCGTAGTCTGCCGGGCTGCCCTCGATGCGTTTGATGAAGCGCTTCGGTATCTTGTATCTTTTCTCGAGCAGGTTCCGAATGACCTCGGCAAACGGCGCGGTGTCCTTCAGCCAATCGCGTTCCAGTGTCAGGTGAGGGGGCTGGTCGGATGCGAACAGCACGACCTGGAGATCGCCCGGGGCAACCCCTTGTTCGTTGAGAAGCCAGTCCAGGGTTGGGTGTAGCAGCGGCAGCTCAATTGCGGCGGCGTAGTGGTCCAGATTCGCGGCAATTTCCTCGCCGAGCCGCCGGGGCGAATCCCACCAGCGCGGGTCTTGGTGCTCGGGCAGGCGGTTGCGGTCGGTCAATATCACATCTCGATTGCCCACGTTGGCGAGCAGTAACACGGTCATTTCACGCGCTCCATTTTGACGTGTATCCAGCCTAGGGGCCGGTACGGTTTTTCGTCGCTGAGGACCACCCGGCGTGTCTTCGGGAAGCGATCTCCGACTTCGTGTTTGCCTTGGCGGATAAGCCGCTTGCCGTAGATGCTGACCAGTTGGCTGAACACCGCTTCATTTTCACTCAGCATCGACCCGAAGGTTTTGCTGTCCCAGCCGCCGCCCCAACCAAGCTGCAGGAAGAACTCGCTGCGCTCATCGATGCGCATCCGGTTAAATTCCTGGTAGAACGAGCGGATGGGCGCGTCGATGTTTTCCCAGCGCTTTTGTTCCCGGAATAACCGGTCCTGAGTAAACCAGTTGGCAACCTGTGCGATGTTCCGCAACCACTTGCGTTGATCATCTTCCCAGCCAAGTTCGCTGCGAGTTGATTTGCTCAACAGAAACCCATCCAGCGTCAGCGTAGCGGTGAACGTCACACCGCGCGGGATGGCCTCAAGTTCAATCGGGGAACCGTGCTTTCGCCCCGTTGTGACTTGAACGTTGAGCAGCCGCAGAATTGGCCCCTCAGCGGGTGTGCTGTCGCTGATCTGCAGCGCGCGGAGCAGGTCGTAGTTCGGCACCTTTCCACGCGGTGGCCTGGCTGTATTGAGAACTCTTTTCTCCAGGGGC
>DYEN01000154.1 GCA_020725705.1 Anaerolinea sp. | reverse complement strand
GTCGAGCAGCAGGACGTGCTTGCCGGCGGCGGTCAGCTCGGCGCGGTGAACCTGAGCCAGATACGCGGCACGGGTCAGGCGCTCCACACGCCCGTGAATGTCGCCCGTATAGAGGATTGAGATCTGTAGCATACGTGCCGGTCCGTCGTCTCAAGGGAACGTTCAGGTTCCGCCAAGGCAGTATAGCACAGCCCATGGCGGGCGCGAAACCGGTGCGGGTGGGGATACGGCGAAATTCTATAAAAACTATGATAGAAATTCACCTGCGGCTTGGCGGTGCGGGCGGCGCGTTCTTATAATCGATCCAGAGTCCACACAGCGCTAAAAGCCCTCCCATTCGCCGCATGCATCATCCACCGGCGAGCGCTGTTGAAACATCTGTGGTTTTGTCACACAAGGAGCGAGCAGAATGGCGATCAAATATGAGCTTCCCCCGCTGCCCTACGCGTATGACGCGCTGGAGCCGCATATTGACGAGCAGACGATGCGTCTGCACCACGACAAGCATCATCTGAGCTATGTCAACGGCCTGAACACCGCGCTCGAAAAGCTGGCCGCGGCCCGTGAAGCAGGTGACTTCGCCATGGTCAAGCACTGGTCGCGCGAGGCGGCGTTCCACGGGTCGGGACATTTCCTGCACAGCATCTTCTGGCCGAACATGGCGCCCCCCGGCAGCGGCCCTAGCGAGCCGACCGGCGATCTGGCCGCGCAGATTGCGAAGGACTTCGGCAGCTTCCAGGCGTTCAAGGCGCAGTTTTCCGCGGCTGCAGGCGCCGTCGAGGGCAGCGGCTGGGCGCTGCTGGTGTGGGAGCCGAACGCCGGGCAGCTGGAGGTCTTGCAGTCGGAAAAGCACCAGAACCTGACGCAGTGGGGTGTGGTGCCGCTGCTCGTGCTCGACGTTTGGGAGCACGCCTATTACCTGAAGTATCAGAACAACCGTGCCGCCTACGTTGAAGCGTGGTGGAACGTGGTCAACTGGAACGACGTGGCCGAGCGGTTCAAGGCGGCGCGCGGCTAGCACTGACCAGCGCGTCTGCCACACAGGCGGGCCTTATCCGGACCGGGTAAGGCCCGTTTTGCGTTTGCGAACAATCTTGCGCTTTTTGGCACTTTTCAACTTGGCGTTTTGCCGGATGTGATCTATGATGAAAGCGTTGTGGCCTGGGCGCGGTAGGCTGTGCCTATCGTCACACGCGCAACCTTGTATTCGTCACATGGAAAGTTGCCTGGTATCACGTATAGTGAGTGTGTAGTGCTCACAGCCTAGGCACTCCTTTTGAACCCTTGTAGAGGAGTAACTCATGACCCACATCATTACCAGCCTCTGCCTGCGCGACGGCGCCTGCGTCGAAGTGTGCCCGGTCGACTGTATTGTCCCCGGCAAGCCGGAAGAGGAATGGCCCTGGTATTTCATTGATCCGGACACCTGCATTGACTGCGGCGCGTGCGTTCCGGAGTGCCCGTACGAGGCGATCTTCGTGGAAGATGAAGTGCCTTCCGCGTACGAGATGGCACCCGGCCAGGAACGGATTCCATTCCGGGGCGAACGCTATGCCGCGCAGGGCGGTGAGATCGTGGACCTCACGGCGGACATCCAGCCGAATTACGACTTCTTCAAGATCGGCCCCGGCTACGACGCCGTCTAGGCCGGCGTTGGTGCGGCACGGCCGCACATCTCTATAATCGTTCAGGGGTGGTCCGGGCGGCCACCCCTGCGCTTGTTGGGGAAGCGTCCACCCCGGCTATCTCTATGGCTGACCCGTCCGGCCCAGTCGGTCGTAATGCAGCAGCCCGTTGGACTCGATGAGGATGCCGGTCACGTCGCCCCAGGCGGCCAGGATGTAGCTGTCCTGCCACAGCGGGGCAAGGGCGTAGTCGTCCAGCAGAGTTTGCGCCAGCTCGGTGTAGATTGCCCTCAGCCGGGCGGGGTCGCGCGATGAGGCTGCTTCGTCCAGCAGCGCGTCCAGCTCGGGCGAAGCGTACGCGTTGGCGGAGGGGATCGACTCGCGGCTGTGCACCAGCGGCTCCAGATAAGCCAGCGGGTGCGGCACCAGCGGCATCCAGCCGATGACCGCCGCGCTTATCGTGCCGGATCGCACGTCACGCATGAAATCTCCGCCGACGACTTCCCCTGTCACATTGCTGAGCACGAAATCAGTGTCGCGGAAGCTGGCCCGGATAAGCTGCCGGAGTCCGGCGACGAGACGATCCCCATAGAGATAGCGCGAGGTCGTCAGCGGAAAGGACAGCCGGGATGTTCCGCGATGGCTGTAAGCTGCGGCGCGCAGCACGGCCTCGGCAGCGGGCACATCCGGTTCGTCGGGCCAGAGCGGGGCGTACGCTTCAGGGAACAGATCGGGCACCAGGCTAGTGAGGGGTGCAAGCTGCCCGCCGAAAACCTGCACGGCGGCTTCCTCGCGCTCCAGCAGCCGGACGATCGCTTCGCGTACCAGCGGATCATCGGTCGGCTCGCGCCGCTGGTTCATGATCAGATAGTACACGCGCGTGCCGGGAGCGATATGCTGCTCGACGCCGGCAACCGATGCCAATCGGTCGAGATCGGCGGGGGCAAGCGCGCGCCACGCCAGATCGACTTCGCGGCGGCGCAGCGCCTCGCGCAGGTCGCGGGAGAAAGCAAACTGGCGCAGTTCGATGCGCGGCGTGACCGGCGGCGGACCGAAGCGATAGCCGTCGTTTGCCGTCAGAACGATCGCGCGGCCAATTTCGTAACGCTCCAGCCGGTAGGGTCCGTTGCCGATCAATCCAACCCGGGCAAACGGGTCGGGCCGGTCGCTGCCCGCCAGCGTAGGATGGACGGCGTAGTAAGGCGGGAGCGCGAGCAGAGCGAGGAAGTACGGCACCGGGCGCTTGAGCGTGAAGACCAGCCGCCCCGCGTCATCGGCGGTGACCCGCTCGACATATGGCTCGATCACGTCGGCTGCCGGGCGGCGCAGCGCCAGGACCCGCTCAATCGAGGTCACAAAGTCCTGAGCGGTGATCGGCGTGCCGTCGTCGAAGGCGGCGTCCGGACGCAGCCTGAAGGTGTACGTCAGGCCGTCGTCGCTGATCGCCATGTCGCCGGCCAGCGCCAGCTCGTATTCGGTCGAGCCGGGGACCTGACGCGTGAGACCGGTGTAGAGGTGGCTCAGAACTTCCCACGCGGCGAGGTCGACCGTGTCGCCCGGATCGAGCGAGCGGGGCAGGTCGGTGGTGCCGATCGTGATCGCTGCGGGAGGCTGCGCACGTCCTGAGGCAAGGCCGTTCAGCGGAGCGAGAGCGGCCAGCGCGCACAGCGCCAGCAGCGTGACCCGGCGGGCAGTCGTCATGGGTGCGCCGTCTCCTGAGGTGAGGCCGGATCCATGGCGCCGGGTCGGTCAGTCCGCGAGGGGCAGCCCCAGCCCCGGCGTCGGGTCAATGATAACGCCATCCTGATAGATCATGTAGTGCAGGGCGGGTTGCTGCGCGGGGTTCCAACGCCCGACGACCTGTCCGCGGGTCACCACGTCGCCATCCTCAACGAGCCATTCCTGCACGCCGGAGATCACAACTGTGCTGTCCGCCGCCTCGTTGGTGATCTGGATGCGCGTCCCGTAGATGGTGGTCCAGCGGCTGAGGTTGACGACTCCGTCAAGCGTCGCCACAACGTCCAGCATCTCGTCTGGGGAACCGGGAATCCCGATCTCGACCGCCGGTTCGATCAGCGCCCCGGCCTGCGCCCGCTCGAATGATGTGACGATCCGCGCAGCCGGGTGGTTAACGGGCGCCCCGCTCGGTTGCGAGAACGGAACGGTGACGCGCGGGCGCTCCTGCCAGGCGAGGCCAAACAAGGTCTGCAAATGCTCGGCAGTGTTGATCGAAGCAGGCCGGTCCCAGAGCGTGTCGCGCGGGCCGATTGCCAGATGGAGATGCGGCTCGATGAATTGCGCGGAGCGGCCCGTATTGCCCATGCGTCCGAGCGGCTGCCCGGCCTCGACGCGCGTGCCGTCCGGCACCCACAGCTCGGACATGTGCCCGTAATAATAGTCCAGGCCATCGTCGCCCTGCAGCATATAGCCCAGGCCGCCCACGTTGCCGCTGTATTGCCGGGCGATGCCGGATGTGATGGCGACGAGGGGGGCGCTGGTAGCCGCTTCAAATTCGGCGCGCGTCAGCCCGAAGCGCGCTTCAAGGTCGGCTGCGTTCGTGCCGTCCCAGTGGTAATGCGTCCAGCGGTAGGTGGCCGGGTCGCCCGCGATCGGGAACGCATAGTTGCCCGATGAATCGAACACGACGCCGGTCACGGTTGGGATGGGCGTCGGCGCGGGGCTGGGGGTCGGTGTGGCGGCAGGCGTTGGCGTCGCCCGCGGTGTGGCAGGTGTCGCCGGCGCGCCCGTCGCGTCCGCCACCGGAACCGGCGGCGCCTGGGAGCGCATCTGCCAGGCCGTGCGCAGCCCGATAGCGCTCGATGCGCAGAAGACGCACGCGGCCACGATCAGCAGAATGCCGGTGTAAGGATGAGAATGAAGCAGGGGCACAGCGCGTCTGGCCCCTGCGTTCACGGCGGTTTTGGCCCATGCCACCGGATCGATCTGGCGGCGTGGGCGGCGAACATGCTTACTCACCCGGTTTGGGCACCCCCTGTCGAACCGGCCTGCGGTCGGGCGTCCCCACTATCGCGCGGGCCGTTCATCATCCCCGGAAGCTGGCTGATCGCTTCGGTCAGGTTCAGGCCGGTCAGCGCCTCGACGGTGGCCGGAACCTGGGCGATGATCGAGGCGATGTCGCTGCTGATCTTCGACGCGCCCGCCCCGGCGCCGTCTCCATTGCTGATGACCACGATGCGCTCCGTCTTGGCAAGCGGGCTGGCGACGGCCTCGGCCACCGCGGGCAGCGCCTCGATCAACTGCTGGATGAGCGCGGCTTGGTTGTAATTCTGCCAGGCGGCGGCCTTCTGCTTCATGGCCTCGGCTTCGGCCAGGCCCTTGGCGCGGATGGCATCGGCCTCGGCTT
>DYEN01000153.1 GCA_020725705.1 Anaerolinea sp. | reverse complement strand
CGCCGGTCGAGCAGTTCACGCAGGCTTCAACCGCACGGTCCGCGTGCTGCGCGGGCCTATCTACACGCTGCGCGGCGAAGCGTGGGTGCCTCAGGCCGGCGGCGTCATGTTGAGAGCAAGCGAATCCGGCCAGTGGGTGATTCAGCTTCGTCGGGGTGCGATGGATGCGCCGCCCGAAATCACCCCCCTGCCCCGCGTCGAGTCTGTCGAGTGGCTGACCGATGGGCAGCGCGCGCGGCGGGTGCGCGTCGCGTTTGCCTGCGCGACGGACGAAGCGTTCTTCGGCTTCGGCGAGCGGTTCAACGCGCTCAACCAGCGCGGGGAAGTCCTCGACATTCGCTGCTATGAGCAGTACAAGAACCAGGGCAAGCGCACCTATCTACCGATCCCATTCATGCTGTCATCCGCCGGGTATGGCCTCTACGTCGAGAGCAACCGGTGGATGCAATTCGACCTGACGGCTACACGCTCCGACCGCTGGATGCTCGAAGCCGATCTCGGTCCGGGCGAGTGTTTGACCGTGCGCTGGCTGACCGGCGACTCTCCGCTCGACATCATCGGGCAGTTCGCGCGGCTCACAGGCCCGGTCAGCTTGCCGCCGGAGTGGGCGTTCGGCCTGTGGATGAGCAGCAACGAGTGGAACTCGCAAGCGCGAGTCATGCGCGAAGTACAGCAGTCGCTCGCGCATGGGCTCGTGCCATCGGTCGTCGTGATCGAGGCGTGGAGCGACGAAACTACTTTCTACATCTGGAACGACGCGCAGTACAAGCCTATGCCGGGGTATGCGGCGCCGCGCTATGACGATTTTACGTTTCCGCCGGACGGCAAGTGGCCCAACCCGAAGGAAATGATTGACTGGCTGCACGCGCACGATATCTGCGTGGTGTTGTGGCAAATCCCCGTGCTCAAAGCCACAAACCGGCCGCATCCTCAGCATGACGCTGACCGGGACTATTTCGAGCAACAGGGCCTTGGGGTTCAAGAGGCGGACGGCAGCCTTTACACCGTGCGCCCGCTGTGGTTTCGCGGCAGCTACCTGTGGGATGTCACGAACCCAGCCGCGCGGGAATGGTGGCTGCAGAAGCGCGCCTATCTGCTTGAAGACCTGGAAATCGACGGGTTCAAAACGGATGGCGGCGAACACCTGTGGGGCAGCGATACCCGCTTCTACGACGGGCGGCGGGGCGACGAGCTGGTGAACGTCTATGCGCAGCTTTACACCGAAGCCTATTATCAGTTCGCCAACGAGAAGCGTGGCGGAAACGCGCTAACGTTCAGCCGGGCCGGGTTCGTCGGGTCACAGCGGTCGCCCGCACACTGGGCCGGTGACGAAAACTCCACCTGGGATGCATTCCGGCACTCCATCCTGGCCGGGCTATCCGCCGGGATATCCGGGATCCCCTTCTGGACATGGGACCTGGGCGGCTTCAGTGGGGAGCTTCCCGCGGCTGAACTATATCTGCGTAGCGCGGCAATGGCGGTGTTCAGCCCGCTGATGCAGTATCACTCCGAGTTCAACCACCATCGCGAGCCGTGTCACGACCGCACGCCCTGGAATATGCAGCAGCAAACCGGCGACGAGCGGATCATTCCGGTCTTTCGCGCGTTTGTGGAGCTGCGGCGTCAGCTGATGCCGTATATCTGGCGAGAGGCGCAACACACGGCCCGCACCGGAGGGCCAATGATGCGCGCGCTGGCGCTGTGGGACAGGCAGGCGTCACCGTATCACTATTTCTTTGGGCGCGATCTGCTGGTCTGTCCGGTCGTCGAACCGGGAGTTGAGGTCTGGTCGGTTACCCTGCCGCCAGGGGATTGGCGCGATTTCTGGACCGACGAGCGATTCACCGGCCCACAGACGATCCAGGTCGCCGTGCCGCTGGATCGTATCCCTGTCTTCGTGCGGGCCGAGGCCACGCTGCCGTCGCGCCGATGGCGGGTGGGAAGGGGAACCCTCTCGATTAGCTCGGAACCCGCGCCCGCAGCCGCGGCGAAGCCGCGGGTCGCCGTTTCAGTACCCTCACTTGGGTCGATTAGCTCGG
>DYEN01000152.1 GCA_020725705.1 Anaerolinea sp. | reverse complement strand
CTTCGAGGAGTACTACAACTGAGCTATGTCTGCCGCTCTGCGCGGCACATAGCTGACAGCCGGGTTGTCCGAGCACGCGCTTGGGCAACCCGGTTTGCCCGGCCATGCCGTTCACCTATCGACCGCCTTCGACCGAAAAAACCTGGAATGGAGTGAGAGCCGTAATGTCTGATCACAACTGGATGGACTCTGCTCAGGCCGGTGCCGACGACGAGCGCGACGCGCTGAACCGCCGCCTGCACGAAATGTCCGAGGAGCAGTTCCGGCGCCAGATGACACAGGCGGCGCACCTGCTCACGCAAGGTAAAAGCCGGGATGCCCTGCCGCTGCTTGAGCGCTGTTTTGCGCTGCGGCCGGACGATATCGATGTGCTGACCAACCTGGGCGGAGCGTATATCCTCGCCGGGTATCATCAGCGCGCCATCCCGTATCTGGAGCGCGCTACGCAACTAGACCCCAACAACCCGGCCGTCTGGTCCAACCTCGCTGCGGCGTATCTCGGCAAGCTGGTCACGTCCACCAGCGAGCGCCAGGCCCGCGCGCTGGAAGCCTACCGCCGCGTGATTGAGATCGACCCGGCCTATCCCAACGTGCACTACAACATGGGTCTGATCTACGTCGATCAGCGCGCGTGGGACAAGGCGCACGACGCCTTCACGCGGGCGCTGGAGACAAACCCGCACGACAAAGACGCACGGACCATGCGCGACCGCGTTTTCGAGCTGCGCCGCCTGCCGCCTTCTCCCCTCAGCAACTAGCACCCGTTGTGAGCCGCCTGACCGGCTGCTATAATGGCCGCGCGTGGTTTGACTGGGGCAACTGCCAATGGCTGAGACACCCGATAAGAACCTGGAGCGGCTGCATGCCGTCGTGCATGGGTGGGTTCAGGGCGTGAACTTTCGCGCGGCCACGCAGCACACGGCGGCACGGCTAGGCCTGAGCGGTTGGGTGCGCAACCGACCCGACGGCACGGTTGAGGTCGTGGCCGAAGGGCCGAAGCGCGAGCTGGAGCAGTTCGAACGCTTTCTGCACCGCGGCCCGCCCGCAGCCGAGGTGGTGCGGGTCGAGATCCGGTACGGCCCCGCCACCGGCGAGTTGCACGGTTTTCATATCCGGTACTAAGGCGTGGACTGACAGGACGCGATGAGCGCAAACCCGCAACGTCTGGCCTGGGCGACAATGCTCGGTGGGCTGGTCATTTTCTGCCTCTTGTGCGTTAGCACGGTCGTGTTCGCCCGGTGGTTCGTCTTCGAGTCCCCCACCGAGCTGAACGTCTGGCTGCACGTGGGCCGGGGCACCGTCGGGCTGGCACGGCCCGACGATCCAAACACCGAGCAGGCCATCCGCGCCCCGGTTTCGGTGCCGCGCGGCAGCCGTCTGACCACCGACAACGAGGCGCAGGGCTATCTGTCGTTCGCCGATCCCTATTCGGGTACAACGCTCGCCACCGCGTTCCTGCGCAGCAACACGCAGATCAGTCTGGTGGCGGCCAGCCGCCCGCGCTTCAGCGTCAGCGAAAACGCCTACACCATCCGGCTGGGCGGCCTCAACGGGCGGCTCGAAGTCTGGGTCAACTCCGACATCGAGCGCGAGATCCAGATCGAGGTCGACAGCCCCTTCGGGCTGGCACGCATCAGCGACGGCGGGAGCTATCTGGTCGAGAGCACGGCCAGTGTGCTGTCGCTGACCGCCCGCGCAGGTCAGGCAACGCTGGTTTCCCCGCTTGGCCAGACCCAGCATGTCGCCGCCGGGGCAGAAGCAGCCGTCGTCGCGGGCGAGGCCGATCTGCGTGTGGGCCAGGGGCCGATCGATCTGCTCCCCAACAGCTTGTTCGGCGAGTCCGAAGACTGGCCCAAGCAGTGGGGCTGCGCGTTCTTTCCTTCGCCCGACGACCCGAACGGCCCGCCCGGCCAGTTCGCCATTGAGACGATCGATGGCCGGCGCGTCTATCACCTGTACCGGCTGCATCCCGAAGCCGGACCCGGTGAGACCGGCTGCCAGCAGAGCTTTGGCGCCGGCGGGTTGAACATCATCCAGTACGACAGCGTGCGCCTGCGCGTGATGATGCGCGTCGATTACCAGGAAATCAGCGCCTGTGGCGAGCAGGGCAGCGAGTGCCCGGTGATGCTGCGCATGGCCTACGAGGACCGCGACGGGAACGATTTCCTGTGGGTGCACGGCTTCTACGCCGAGATCACGCCTAACGTCGGGCGCACCACCTGCGACACCTGCCTGGAGCCACACGAGCAGATCAACAAGCAGGCATGGTATGTCTATGAGTCGCCCAATCTGCTGACCGACCTGCCTCAGGACCGGCGCCCGGCGATCATCGAGGAACTGCGCTTTACTGCGTCCGGCCACAAGGTCGATGTGATCATCGGTGAGGTGTCGCTGATCGCCGAGCGCTATGACCTGAGCGCCCGCCCGATAGTGCGCGGTGGGGTGGCGGCCGGGGGCGGCTGATTGCTGCACGATCGGCGCCATGCTATACTGGCGGCGGGCCGCGCGCCGCGCCGGGCAGCGATCCGTCCCGGAGTCTGTGGAGAACGAGCATGATCGATCAGGACACGCTGAACACCCTGCTCCTCTACGCCGTGACGGCGTTCGGCGCGATCACGGCTGCGCTCTGGCTCGGAATGGTGATCTGGACCTGGCGCGATATCCGTCAACGCTCGCGGGACCCGCTCGCCCAGATCGCGGCTGCGCTGGTCGTGGCGGTGCTCGGTGTCTTCGGGCTGATCGTGTACATCATGCTGCGCCCGACAGAGACGCTGGCCGAAGCCTACGAACGCTCGCTCGAAGAAGAAGCCCTGCTGCAGAATATCGAGGAAAAACCGCTGTGCCCCGGCTGTGGCCGCCCGGTCAAAGACGAGTGGCAGCTCTGCCCATACTGCCACACCAAGCTGAAGAAGCCGTGCGTTTCCTGCGATACGATGCTCGAACTGGCCTGGAACATCTGCCCCGTATGTGCCACGCCCCAGGTCGCCTATGAGACTGCCGCGCCGGACCCGGTCCCGGCGCCCGGTAACCCGTCCGCACCTATCGATGACAGCCCGGCACCGGAAAGCGAAGCGGTCGAGTTCGTCGAAAACGACTCGTACTGAGGCGCGAGTCTGGCCGGGCAGCGTTCCATGCACATTGCGTTGACACGAACCCTGGCGGGGGTGCTCTTGCTGATGATCGGGCTGGTGCCGCTCCGCACCACGCAGGCGCAGGGCGAACCGCCACCCGTCATGCCCGCCATCCTGGCCGATCTCAGCGCGCGCACCGGGCGGCCCGTCACGCTGGCCGACCTGGAAGACTGGCGCTGGAGCGCGCGCACCTTCGACGATAACAGCCTGGGCTGTCCCCGGCCCGGCGAGCAGTACGACCCCCGTCCTACCTCAGGCTACCGTGTGATCATCACGTTTCGCGGCGCCACCTACGACTACCGTGTGTCGAGCAGCGGCGCGATCGTCATCCTCTGCCCGATGGGCAGCATCGGCCCCACACCGACGCCGGACCAGACACCCGTTGCCACGCCGCTCCCGACCATTTTGCCGCCGACACCCACCCCGCTCGGGCGCGAGGTCTGCCCCGGCGCGCTGCCCTCGCGGCTGGCAACCGGGCGGAACGTCCGCGCCGCCGAGCGCGGCATGCCCAACCCGATCCGCTCGGCGCCCACCACCGCCAGCACCATCATCGGCCAGGTCGAACCCGGCCAGGCGGCTACGATCGTAGGCGGCCCGGAGTGCGGCGAGGGCATGGTCTGGTGGCAGGTGAGCATGGGGATGCTGGTCGGCTGGGCGGCTGAGGGACAGAACCAGGTCTACTGGCTGGAGCCGCAGACCGAAACTCTCTCGACGCTCCCCGCGCCGACTCCCGGCCAGTCGCCCACCCCGCGCCCGCGCGCTCAGCTTGATCTGCCCGCAGGCCGGCTGGTGATCGCTGCCCCCAACGCGGCTCAACTGGCGCCGTTCGTCACCGTGCCGGTCGAGCAGCCTGCCGACGCTGTGGCGTGGTCTGCGGACGGGCACACGCTGGCTGTCGCCGGCCAGGGCGGGATCTGGCTGTTCAAGGCCGAAGTGCTCGATGCACCACCCCGCCTGCTCCGTGCCGGCAGCAGCCCGGTCCACGACGTGGCGTTCAGCCCGGATCCGGCGGATCCCCGCATGGTCACCGCGCAAGACGACGGGACGATTCGCCTGTGGGATGTCGCCACCGGTGGACAGATCGCGGTGTTGGGCGACCGCACCGCGCCCGTGCACACGCTCGCCTTCAGCCCGGATGGCCGGCTGCTGGCGTCCGGCAGCGGCCCGGCGATCGTCCTGTGGGACATGGCCATTCCCGGGCCGGTCGGGCGCTTCGAGGGACACACCGGCAGCGTGCGCACCCTCGCCTTCAGCGCCGATGGCACGCTGCTGGCATCCGGCGACGATGACGGCACCGTGCGTGTGTGGGATCTCGTCAGCGCGACACCTCTCGCCGTGCTGGATGGGCACACTGCCGCCGTACTGGAAGTGGCGTTCAGCCCGGATGCTGCGCTGCTCGCCTCGACCGGCG
>DYEN01000151.1 GCA_020725705.1 Anaerolinea sp. | reverse complement strand
GCCGCCACCTACGATCAGATGCGTCACGCCGTTAGCCTGGGCCTGTCGCAGGCCACCCACACCTACAATGCCATGACCGGCCTGCACCACCGCGAGCCGGGCACGCTTGGCGCCGTGCTGGTGTTGGACGAGATCCGCGCCGAGCTGATTGCCGACAATATCCACGTCCATCCCGCCGCTATGCGTATCCTGTACGCCAGCAAGGGGCGTGACGGCGTCATGCTGGTGACCGACGCCATACGCGGCGCCGGAATGCCTGATGGCGAATATCAGATCGACGAGCGCACCGTGCTCGTGCGCGATGGCGCCGTCTGCCTGCCGGATGGCACGCTCGCCGGAAGCACGCTGACCATGGACCGCGCGCTGCGCAACTTCGTCGCCGCCACCGCGCAGCCGCTGGACGTGGTGTGGCCGGCCAGCAGTCTCAACGCCGCGCGCGCCCTGAATCTGTCGCACCGCAAGGGCAGCCTGGAAGCGGGCAAGGACGCCGACCTGGTGCTGGTCGATGATGCGTTGAACGTGCGGCTGACGGTGGCTGAAGGGCGTGTCGTCTATCAGGCGCAGGGATAGCCGTCACGCGGGTTATGGCTCGTCGCTAGAGAGGTCGCTGCCGCGGCGGATTGCATCATCCCCGAAACGCTCGCGCAGATCGTCGAGCGTGGTTTGCAGGCGCCGCTTTTCGGATTCCTCGGCCAGGTCTTCCCACAGGCCAAGCTGGCGGTGCGGCTGGGCGAACCCGCTCAGTCCAACCCCGATCAGGCGAACCGGCTTGCCCACCGGCCAGAAGCGACGGAACAGCTCGCGCGCGGCCTCGAAGATGGCATCGTCCTCGTCGACCGGATGATCAAGCGTGATCTGGCGTGTCAGCGTGGTGAAATCGAACCAGCGTAGCTTCAGCTTGACCGTTGTCCCGCTCAGTTTGCTCTTGCGCGCCTGACGCCCGACACCGTCAGCAAGCTGGCGCAGGGTGCGCTCGAGCAGCACGCCGTCGGTCACATCGCGCGAGAAGGTGATTTCTTTGCTGATCGACTTCGTTTCACGCTCCGGCTCGACCGGTCGGTCGTCAATGCCGCGTGCGTGCCGCACAATGCTCTGGCCGTGCTTGCCGAACAGCCGCACCAGCTCGGCTTCGGGCCATGTCGCGACATCCCCGATCGTCCGCACGCCGTAGCGAGCCAGCGTCTCGGCCGTTTTTGGCCCCACACCCCACAGCTCAGAAACCGGCAGCGTGCTCAGGAAGGCAGCTTCCTCTCCCGGCGGCACGACCGTGATCGCGTTGGGCGGGGCATCGCCCCGCGCGCGGGACTTACCTACGTTGTTCGCAATCTTGGCCACCAGCTTGTTGGTCGCCACACCAAACGAGCACGGCAGCCCCAGCGTCTCGTTGATCTCGCTCTGCAGCCGTCGGGCCACCTCTGCCGGATCGTCGGGCAGAAAGCTGATATCCACGAACGCCTCGTCGATCGATAGCTGCTCCACCAGCGGAGAAAGGTCGTTCAGGCGGGCCATCACCTGGCGCGACATCTGGCTGTACACGCCCCGGCGGTGGGGCACAAGAATCAGGTCTGGGCAGAGGCGAAGCGCCGTCACCGTCGACATAGCGGACCGGATACCATAGCGCCGCGCCGCATACGAACACGACGCCACCACTCCGCGCTGATCGGGCCTGCCGCCCACGGCAAACGGCACGCCCCTCAGCGCGGGATTGTCAAGCTCTTCGACCGCGCAGAAAAACGCATCCAGGTCCAGGTGAAGGATTTTGCGCACCATGCCCCCAGTTTACCGCGAATCGAACCGCGCCGTTGCAAAGTTGTACGCAATAGCAAGTTCGATTACAGTACAGGTACACGCGGAGATCATCCCATGACTGGCAATTTGAGTCCCGACCAGGCCCAGCCCGAAAAACCTTTGTCGCTACCGGACGAATCAGCGCGTTGCCGGGCATGCGGCGCTACAATTGCGGCACTGGACCGGCACTGCCCACAGTGTGGCGCCGAATTGCCCCCGGTCGATCACGTATATGACACCCCCAGCACCATCCCGATGAAGCGGGTACCCCGAACCGTAGCGGTCGAGGGTGAGGGCCGCTCGCATTTCAAACCGCATGACGTCGCCCTGCTCCAGTTCCTGCCGTCGGGGGTCTGTTATAAAGTGGACATCCGCGACGCGCTGGTTTTGGGGCGGACCACCAACCCGCCCCCCGCCGGGGTGCTGGACCTGACGGAACTCAACGCCATGGCGCACGGAGTCTCTCGGCGCCACTGCGCGCTTCAGCGGCGTGGTGAGTTTCTGGTCGTGACTGATCTCGCCAGCGTCAACGGGACGTATCTCAACGACCAGAAGCTGATGCCGTTTGTCGAGTACGTCGTCTCGCATGGCGACCGGCTGATTCTGGGTACGCTCCACCTGGTGATCTTCTTCGGGGATGTGGACGCGCCGGCATGACACCGCTATAGTCTGACAAGGCGCGGCTCCCGCACGCGGGCCGCCTGGTTGGATTCTCAGTGGTTACGAGGAGGCGAGGCACATGCAATATCGCACCTTTGGACGGACGGGCTGGCAGGTCAGCGAGATCGGGTATGGCATGTGGGGTATGGCGGGTTGGAAGGGCTCCGATGACGAGGAGTCGATCCGGTCGCTCAGCCGCGCCGTCGAGCTTGGCTGCAACTTTTTCGACACCGCCTGGGCCTACGGCGACGGGCACAGCGAGCGCCTGTTGGGCAACCTGCTTCGCCAGTATCCCACAACGCGCCTGTACACGGCGACCAAAATCCCACCGAAGAACCGCATCTGGCCGTCCAGGCGCCATTTTACACTCGATGAAGTCTTTCCCTATGATTACATTATTGACTATACGAACCGCAGCCTGGAGAACCTGGGCGTTGAAACCATTGACCTGATGCAGTTCCATGTCTGGGAAGACGCCTGGGCGCATGACGAGCGCTGGCAGCGGGCCGTCGAAGACCTCAAGCAACAGGGCAAGATCCGCGCAATGGGGATCAGCGTCAACCGCTGGGAACCGTGGAACGGGATCGAGACGCTCCGCACCGGGCTGATCGACGCGGTGCAGGTCATCTACAACATCTTCGACCAGAACCCCGAAGACGAACTCTTTCCTGTCTGCGAGGAACTCAACATCGCCGTGATCGCGCGTGTTCCCTTCGACGAGGGCACGCTGACCGGCACGCTCACCAAAGACTCTACCTGGCCCGAAGGCGACTGGCGCAACACGTATTTCGTGCCGGAGAACCTGCATGCCTCGGTCGAGCGTGCCGAGGCGCTGCGCCCGCTCATCCCCGAAGGCATGACCATGCCGGAAATGGCGCTGCGCTTCATCCTCTCCAATCCGACGGTGTCCACCACCATCCCCGGCATGCGCAAACTGCGGCATGTCGAGGCCAACATCGCCGCCAGCGACGGCAAAGGGCTGCCCCCGGACCTGCTTGAGAAACTCCGGGCGCATCGCTGGGATCGACAGCCGACCGAATGGTCGCAGTAACCCCCGGTAAGACGAGTCCGGCTGTACGGGGTGGCGTGCCACCCCGTATTCATTCCCACGGGGCGGCGCCCGCACGTTATACTTCGACCCGATCTGTTTTTGCGATTGTTTGAGGAGCACGCAATTATGACCGACCGTTCTTTACCCCCACGCAGCGCAATTGCGCCAGAGCACACCTGGAACGCGCCTAGCGTGTTCGCGTCAGTCGAAGCCTGGGCGGCTGAGCGGGAAGGCGTCGCAGCCGCATTACCGGCATTCGAAAGCCGCTTCAAGGGGCACCTGGCTGACGGTCCGGCGACCCTGGTTGAGTTCTTCGACAGCCTGTCCGACCTGTACGGGCGGGCCGGCAAGGTGTTGGTCTACGCCGGCATGGAAAGCTCCGTCGACACAACCAATCAGGCCGCAGCGGCAATGGATAGCCAGGCGAACAGTCTCTATAGCCAGGTGCTCGCCGCTACCGCCTTTGCCGGCCCCGAAATTCTCGCCATTGGCCGCGACACGATTTCCGCCTGGATGGAGCAGGAACCGCGCCTGCGCGTCTACGCTCACTACTTTGACAACCTGTTCCGCCAGCAGGCACACATCCGCTCGGCTGAGGTCGAAGCCATTCTAGGCCAGCTCGCCGACCCCTTTGGTTCCGTCGCGACCACGGCGAGGCTGCTGGCGAACGCCGACTTGCAGTTTCGCCCGGCCACGGGTGCGGATGGCTCGACCGTCCCCGTAGCGCAGAGCACTATCGCCGAACTGATGCTTGCGCCCGACCGGGAGCTGCGCCGCACCGCCTGGGAGAGCTATGCAGATGGCTATCTCTCGTGCAAGAACGCATTCGCCAACAACCTCGCGACAGCGCTGAAACAGACCGTCTTCCTGGCGCGGGTGCGTGGGCATGGGTCGGCGCTGGAGAGCGCGCTGTTTCCCTACAACATTCCGGTCGAAGTTTTCCACAACCTGATCGACACCTTCCGCCGGCATCTGCCCATCTGGCACCGCTACTGGACGCTGCGGCGTCGCGCGTTGGGCGTTGACACGCTGCATCCCTATGATGTGTGGGCGCCGTTGACCGACGCGCAGCCGCAGGTGCCCTATACGCAAGCCGTGGAGTGGATCGCGGAAGGGATGCGGCCGCTCGGCAACGAATATGTCGAGGTGTTGCGCCAGGGCTGCCTGCGAGATCGCTGGGTGGATATCTATCCGAACCAGGGCAAGCGCCAGGGTGCCTTCTCGAGCGGCTGGAAGGGAACCTACCCGTTCATCATGATGAGCTACAACAACTCGCTCAATTCGTTGAGCACGCTGGCTCACGAACTGGGCCATTCGATGCATTCGTATCTGGCCTGGCAGCACCAGCCCATGATCTACAGCGACTATTCCTTGTTCGTCGCGGAAGTGGCTTCGAACTTCAATCAGGCGATGGTGCGTGCTCACCTGCTCGCCACGCAGGACGATCCGGGCTTCCAGATCGCACTGATCGAGGAAGCTATGTACAACCTCCACCGCTACCTCTTCCAAATGCCCACGCTGGCGCGCTTCGAGCTGGAGATGCACGAGCGCACCGAGCGCGGCGAAGGGCTGACCGCCAGCCTGATGATCGAGCGCATGGCCGATCTGTTCGAGGAAGGGTACGGGGGCGAGATGGCCGTCGACCGCGACCGGGTCGGGATCACCTGGGCGCAGTTTGGGCATCTCTACACAGACTTTTATGTTTTCCAGTACGCCACCGGCATCTCCGCTGCCCACGCGCTGGCGCAGGGCATCCTGGACGGTAAACCCGGCGCTGCCGATGCCTATCTGGAGTTCCTTAAAGCGGGCGGGTCGCTCTATCCTCTCGATGCACTGAAGCTGGCCGGTGTCGATCTGACCAGCCCGGCCCCGGTCGAGGCGGCGTTCGGTGTGCTCGCCGGATACATCGATCGCCTGGAACGCCTGGTCGGCTGAACGGCTGTGGGCCGGCCGCTGCCAAGAACAGCGCCGCGGGGGTTGCACCCTCGCGGCGCGTGTCATTCCAGCGGTCCGGCAGAACGGCGCTAGCCCGCCGCCAGGGCTTGATGAATGTCGCGCGCGGCCCGCAGCGCCCCGCGAATAGCTGTGCTGACCAGATCCGGCCCGGTGACGCCGTCACCCGCCGCCCAGACCTTCGGCAGGCTGGTCCGTCCTGTCTGCGGATCGGCTGCGATCAGACCCCAGTTGTGTGTTTCCAGGCCCTCGGTCGTCTTGCCAAGCAGCGGATCCGGCCAGTACCCCAGGGCCAAAATGGCAGTATCCGCTTCCACAATGTACTCCGACCCCTCCAGCGGAACCGGGCGGCGCCGCCCGCTCTCGTCCGGCTCGCCCAGAGTCATACGGATCAGCTCGATGGCCTTCAGGCGCCCGCTGTCATCGCCAATGAAGCGGACCGGCGCCGTCAGCCATTCGAACTTGGCGCCTTCCTCGCGCGCATTGGCCCGCTCAACCTTGCAGCCGGGCATTTCAGCCTCGGTGCGACGGTAAGCGCAGGTCACATCCAGGTCGTAGCCCATCTCGCGCTGCAGGCGCAGCGAGGATCGCACGCAGTCCATCGCGGTATCGCCGCCGCCGAAGACGTACACGCGCCGCCCGACCGGGGGCTTGCCGCTCTGGGCCAGCCCGGCAGGCTGTAGTTCGACCGGGACATTGGCGCGGATCAAGAACTCCCCCGCCTGATAGACCCCGTCCAGCTCGACGCCTTCCCATTTCGCCGGGACGTCCACGTTGGCACCGACACCGACAAAGACCGCGTCATAGTCCTCGCACAGCTTTTGCAGCGGGATGTCGCGCCCGATACGCGTGTTTTGAACAAACTCGATGCCCAGCGCCTTGAGCTGCTCTACCTTGCGCACAACGTGTTCTTTGCTCAGTTTGAAAGCCGGAATACCGTAAATCAGCAGGCCGCCGGGGAATGGGTTCGCGTCGTAGACCGTCACCGCGTGGCCCTCGCGCCGCAGAAATTCGGCTGCCGCCAGACCCGCCGGTCCACCGCCGACCACCGCGACTCGCCGTCCCGTATCCGGCGCGACCTTGCCAAGCGGCATCCCCTCGACCGCCAGCTGGAACTCGACGACGAACTTCTCCAGCTTGCCGATCTGGATCGGCGCGTTGCTCACGCCACCCCCATGCGTACAAGATCCCTCGCACAGCCGTTCCTGCGGACACACCCGGCTGCAAATCTCCGGCATGGGGCTGGTCTGGCGAAAGACGTTCGCCGCCTCAATAAAGCGCCCTTCCTCAATCAGCTTTAGCGCAGAGGGGATATCGTTGTTCAGCGGGCAGGCAAGCTGGCAAGGCGCCGGATCGGGGCATTGGATGCAGCGCGACGCTTCAATCCGGGCCATCTCCGCCTCGTAAGTGTAGTAGATTTCATCAAAATGGGTCAGGCGTTGATCGGCGGGTTGTTTGCTGACAGGCAGCACCGGCGCGTATGCCCGCGCCTTCCGGTCGATCTCAAGCGAAGACCAGTCACGGCCCATGAAGGTACTCCTTGCCGAATTGAACGGACGATAAAACAAAATAAGTGCTTTCTTTAGCGCACAAATACCATACGGCAAACGGCGTAAGCCCGATAGTGCCAGGTATCGTGTCTTGGGGGTTATATTTGTTGCACAGTCTTCAAAAAAACCGGGTCGCGTTCAAAGAGGTGCCGGAAGGCACTGGTTCGCGATCGGTTCCGCAGTATACTAAACGCCAATAGCGTAGTGTTTGGCGATGAAAGTGTTTTTCCAGAAAGAACGGGCCGACGTGTCCGGCGTGCAGCGTTTTCTACCCGATTGTTTTCCATCTGAACCCGGATCGACGCCGCATACGACGTGGGTCAGGCTTGCCCGCGCCACACCCCACCCATCTGTCCGGCTGTCTCAGCCTTGGGGGTCAACACGGCTCCGAATAGGCGCGCGGGCGCTAACCGACGAGGGCACACCATGCGTCTGACGACTGCACCGGGGTTGGTGCCCACCGAAGATGAACTGCGCGCGAACTTCCGCATTCTGATGCTGTGGCGCTGGACGACCGGCATCGGCGCGCTGGCGCTGGCACTGTTCGGCGCGCTGGTACCGGGCACCGAGTTCGTGCCGCTGCCTCTGATCGGTGTGGGCATCCTGCATCTGGCGTTCAACGGCGCGCTGTGGTATGGGCTACGCCGCTCGAGCCGTTTCCTGATCGCGCTGGCCTACGCCCAGGTTGCGCTCGATCTTTTCTCGCTGCTGACGATCTTCCACTTTACGGGCGGGGTCGAAAGCCCCTGCATCATTTATTTCGTGATCCACCTCTTCGGAACGGCGCTTATTCTCTCCGCGCCGGCTGCCGCCATGCTCGCCGTCGGCGCAACGGCCTTGATGATCGCTATCGCCCGACTGGAGTATATCGGTGCCATCCCGCACGTGGATGTCTGGGGCCACACCGGTCTCTATCGCAGCGTGTGGTTCACGTCGACCGTGATGCTCGCGTTCGTGCTGACTACGCTGCTGCTGTTCACCCTGGCCGTTGTGGTGGCCTCGCGCCTGCGGCGGCGCGAGCGCGAAGCGACCGCGCTCTATCAAACCGCCCGCGTGATCACTTCGTCCCTGGATGTGCAAGAAGTGTTGATCCGGCTGCTGGAAATGTGCGCCCAGACCCTCAAAGCAACCGCCGGGATTGTTCGCCTGCTGTCGCCGGACGGCTCGACGCTGGAGTTTGCCGCCGGCTACGGACTCAGCGAGAACTATGTCGGAAAAGGCCCGGTTCAAATCGCCAAAAGCCCCATTGACCTGCAAGCTATCCGCGGTCAGACGGTGTTGATCCCGGATGTTCGCCGGGAAGATCGCTTCATGTATAAAGAGGCTCTGCTGCGCGAAGGGATCCTCTCCGGGATTGTAATCCCCATCCCAGGTGTCGATGGTCAGGTGCTGGGTGTTCTGCGGGTCTACAGCAGCGTACCCCGTCACTTCACCGAGGCAGACATTCCCTTCCTGACGGCCATGACCGCCCAGGCCGGAATCGCGCTCTCGAACGCACTGCAATATCAGACGCTGGCGGACATCGACGCGGCGAAAATGCGCTTTTTGCACACCGTCACGCACGAGCTGCGCGCACCGGTTGCCGCAGCGCAGAGCCTGATCAGCACGCTCTGCCAGGGATACGCAGGCGATATGAGCGAAACCCAGTGCGAGGTCGTCCGCCGCGTGGGCGCGCGCCTGGATCTACTGCAAGAGCTGATCGGCGATCTGCTTGACCTGGCAGCGGGCAGGGAAGAGCATCTGGTTCGCCGCCCCACCGAAAAGCTGGACTTCGCCCGGCACCTGGCGAGCGTCTGTGAGGAACTGCGGCCTGAGGCTGAGCAGCACGGCGTCTCCCTGCTGACCAACGCCCACAACACCCCGGCGCTGTGGGTATTCGCCAACGCGGAAGATATCAGGCGGATCGCGATCAACTTGATCGGAAACGCCATCAAATATACGCCCGAAGGTGGCCGTGTCGAGGCGGTGTTGACGTCGAACCACGAGTGGCTCACGCTCGACGTGACCGACACGGGGATCGGCATACCTGCGGACGAACTGCCGCATATCTGGGACGAGTTCTACCGCGCCCGCAACGCCCGCGCGCGCGAGTATCACGGAACCGGGCTGGGCCTGGCAATTGTCAAACAGCTTGTCAAGCACTACGGTGGGCAAATCCGCGTGCGCAGCACCGAGGGCCAAGGAACCACGTTCTCGGTTCAGCTTCCTCTGGCGGGCGAAGGCGACCGGATGGACATGGTCTCCACACAGGCACATGCGCCGCTCCAGACTCCCTCGGCGGCGCACCCCTCACAACCATGACCACTGCCCAATCTCGCCGGTCAGCATGCACAGATGCGCCTTTTCAAGAACTGTGCTAGGCTGGTAAAGACCTTGCTCGATCAGCAGCACGGCGCGGGTCCGGGCTGAACGCCGACATACCGTTACCGGGACGCCGCGCTGTGGCAGCCTGCGCAGGCAATGTGCACGCAAGGCACGGCCTGCGCTCACAGGCGCGCTTGCGCCGGGTACACGACGGCTGGCACAAGACAGGCCACCTCCACCCGGAGCAGCAGCCGCCGTCTCGACATGTTAAAGACTTATGCGCGTGGTGATCAAACACCGCGCCGGGGCGCAACACACGACCGCATTCGTCTAAATTAAGCGATAGCGCAGACGGTAGGGTGACTTCCGTCACTTTCTTATTGTCCGAAAATTCACTATCATAACACCGCACGATGCATCAATGGCTGCTGTTGGATTTTTTCGGGCTGGAGCATTTACCTTTCGGAAAGGGCAACCGGGAATAATGAGACGGTTCATGCTGCTGGTTATCATCATCCTGGCGGCCGCGCTTTGGATCGCCATCACCCCGGCTCAGGCGCAGGACGATCAGAAGCCGGAGTACATCGGCTCTCGCCTGTGCTTTGGGTGCCATCGGGACGTCGGGCCAATTCACTATGAATCGCGCCACGCCCTCACGCTCTCCGAGCCATCGCAGGCAGGTGCTATGCTGGGCGACTTCAACCAGGAGTCGGAAGTACTGGTGCTCCAACTTCCGGGCGAGAACGAACCACGGGCGCTGACCATCGACGACATCGCCTACACACTCGGCACGGG
>DYEN01000150.1 GCA_020725705.1 Anaerolinea sp. | reverse complement strand
GCACACCGGCAATTGGCCGGGAAAGACGGTCGCCAAGCAGACCGGCAGGCTCCCGCTAAACGGATACGACCTGGAGCTGGTAGACCTGCCCGGCACCTACAGCCTGAGCGCCTTTTCCGCAGAGGAAATTATCACCCGCGATTACATCCTGGACGAGTGCCCGGATGTGGTGGTTGCCATCGTCGATGCCAGCAACCTCGAACGTAACCTTTACCTGGTGCTCCAGCTTCTGGAAATGGGCGCGCCCCTCATCCTGGCGCTGAATATGATCGACGTCGCCGAAAGCCGTGCCATTTCCATTGACACTGACCGCCTCTCAGCGGCGCTGGGAGGTGTTCCCGTGGTGCGGCTGATCGGCAGCCGGCAGGTCGGGCTTGACGATCTCAAGCAGGCGATCGCACGCTACGCCCACCAAAACGACCGCGCCCGGCCCCGGTGGGCGCTCACCCTGCCAGAGAGCGTGGCTGCGGAGAAAAGCCGGCTCCAGTCCCTGATCGAACGCGAGCCGGTGCTGGCAGCACGCTATGACGCAGGCTGGCTGGCGCTCAAGCTGCTGGAACAAGACGACGACCTGCTGGACAAGGTGGCGCCTTTTCCGCACATCACCGCGGCGGTGGCTGAGGCCGTCGAGCGGATCGGCGCGGCGACGGGCGAGGAGCCGGACACGTTGATCGCCGACCACCGCTACCAGCTTATCGGCCACATCGCCGCTCAGGTCGTCACGCGGGGGCGCACCGAACCCACCACCCGCTCCGACCGTCTGGACAGCGTGCTGGCGCATCCGGTGTGGGGCGTGCCGATCTTTCTGTTCCTCATGTGGATCGTCTTCCAGATCACGGCCAACGCCAGCGCGCCCCTGGTCGATTGGATCGACGGCGTCATCAACGGGCCGGTGATCCACTGGACGCAGGTCGCTTTCAACGCGGCGGGACTGGGCGAGAGCTGGCTCGCCGGCCTGGTGATCGACGGCGCCATCGCGGGCGTGGGGGGCGTGCTGGTCTTCATCCCTGTGCTGATGGCGCTGTTTCTGGTCATCGGCGTGCTGGAAGACAGCGGCTATATGGCGCGCGCAGCGTTTGTCATGGATCGCTTCATGCAAAAGCTGGGGCTGCACGGCAAGAGCTTTCTGCCGCTGCTGGTCGGGTTTGGCTGCACCGTCCCGGCTGTCTACGCCACGCGCACGCTGGAACACCCCGAAGACCGCAAGATCACGGCCTTCCTCACCACCTTCATGAGCTGCGGCGCGCGCCTGCCGATCTACGTGCTCTTTGGGACGGCGTTTTTCGGCGCGTCATCGGGCACGCTGGTCTTCGCCATGTATCTGTCCGGGATCGGCGTGGCCGTGCTAACAAGTCTGCTGCTCACGCGCGTCATCTACCGCAACAAGCCCATTCCGCCGTTCGTGATGGAGCTGCCCCCATACCGGCTGCCCAACCGCCGCACCGTCTGGCTTCAGATCTGGACCCAAACGCGCGACTTTCTGCGCCGCGCCGCAACCCTGATCCTGGCCGCGTCGCTGGTAATCTGGTTCCTGCTGGCGCTGCCAGCAGGGCGTGGCGGGCGGTTCGGAGCGGTCCCGCCGCATGACAGCTTGTTTGGCAGCGTGAGCGCCACGCTGGCACCGGTGCTCGCGCCGGCGGGGTTTGGTTCCTGGCAGGCCACCGGCGCTCTGATCACAGGTTTCACGGCGAAAGAAGTCGTGATCACAACCATGAACCAGCTTTACGTGGGCAGCGGCGAGGAAAGCACCCCGGGCAGCGATCTTGGAAGCGATATCCGCGCGATCGTGATCGGGCTGGGCGAGGCGCTGGTCCTGACCGTGCAAGAGATCGTCAACGTCGTGCCGCGCACGATCAACCTGTTGCCCGGTGTCGCGCTGCCCGAACTGGCGCTGCTGCCCGCCGGCGCAGCAGACGAAGCCAGCGCACCCCAGCTTCAGAGCGCACTACGCGCCGCTTTCACGCCGCTGGCGGCGGTGGCCTTCAACGTGTTTGTGCTGCTCTATGTTCCGTGCGTCGCGGCAGTATCGGCCATGCGGCACGAATACGGCACGCGCTGGATGCTGACCCAAGCCGCTTACACGCTGGCTGTAGCGTGGCTGGCGGCGGTTCTGGTCTACCAGGGCGGGCGCCTGCTTGGATTCTAGGGGGAGACGTGACGACAACTCTGCGCGCCGTGCTGCAAGCATTCCAGTCCGCCGAAGCGCCGCTTTCGTTGGGGCAGCTCGCGGCCACGCTGGACGTCTCGCCCCCGCTGTTGGAAGGGATGATCGAGTATTGGGTGCGCAAAGGGCGCCTGCGCGAGACGGGCACCACAGCCAGCGCCTGTGCCGCGTGTCATCAGGGAAGCGCCTGCCCGCTGATCGTGAAGATGCCGCGCCGCTATGAACTGGCCGCGCCCGGCGAGCGCGCGCCAGAGACGCCCCCGCCTTGCGGCTGCTGTCACGCATAATCACGCGAACGATGTCGCTTTTGCCTAACTTTACAAGCGAGAAACGTTGTGCTATAATTGGTGGCACTTACGGACGGAACGGGACTTAGATCGCCGCGCTGGCGGTCTCTTGTTTTTTACCCTCGGATGCTCTGGGGATACTCGCAAATGGCGTAAGCACAGCTTAGGCTGTGTTTTTATACCTGCTTCAATGCAAAGTAAATGCACATGACGAGTTAATTAATCTTTACATAGCACGCAGCAACACAACGCTTACGAAACAGGCGGGTCATGCGCGTATCCTGCAGGCGCGGGAGGGGAAACCACGCCCGGGAGACGGGCCGCCGCCACGGCACGCGATGTTCAACACATCCGACTTTCTGGAGGAGCGGGATGAGTGACG
>DYEN01000149.1 GCA_020725705.1 Anaerolinea sp. | reverse complement strand
GTCGAGCAGGTTCATCAAAATGCGCGCGCGCTGGTGCGTCGGCAGCTTGCGTGTGATCTGGAAGCCGCGCTGCGCCGCGACGATCGCGTCTTCCAGGTCCCGATCGCCGGCCTGGCAGACGCGCCCAACCACCTCATTTGTGTACGGGAAGCGCACGTCCAGCACATCGTCGCTGGTGCGCCACTCTCCGCCGATCAGAAACGGACGCGGATCGGTCATGGTCGTTACCTTTCCCCTTCCTTTTGCACATCCCACGCCGCGCTCACAGGCGCAGCACGGGGATATCTACCAGCCGGGCGAAGGCCAGCAGCGCGTCGACGTGATCGCCGTAGGCCAGGGCCATGTGATGCTCCAGCCCCTCGCCCAGCAGCGTGTCGAGCACGGCGCGCGCCGGACGGTCGAACCGCAGCACGCCCGACGTCCCCGTGAAGCTCATCGGCGCGGCGAGCATCTCGCCCGCGCCCACCACCAGCCGGAACGCGCCGGTCGCCTCGCTGATCCGCGCCAGCGTGACGCGCCCCGGTTTCAGCGCGAACTCCATCAGCAGCGGCTTGACGCGGTTGGGGTGCGCGGCGGCGCGCGGCGCGATTGCCGGATCGGCCATCGAGAGCGGGGCCTTGCCGCAATGCCAGACCACCACGGTTTCATCGTCCAGATCGAAATCGACCAGGTCGGTGTCGAAGGCCGGGCCGCCGCTGATCGCCTGGAGAAGAAGCTGCGTCAGCGTGCCGTTTACGTCCGCCTCGCAGCTTGCCGGGATCTCGTCGTCGGCCAGCAGCGCCAGCGCGCCGCAGGCCGCGCCGCCCAGCTCGGTGAAGAAGTGCGGCCAGCAACGCACCGCCAGCGCGGCGAAGCCCTCGCGGGCGACCAGATCGCGCAGCGCGACGTAGGCGCTCAGCGTGCCCCGCGTAGCTGCCGGATCGACGGCGTCCAGGTTTGCCAGCCGGGCCCGCAGACCGTCCCCCACCGCCGTGACCGCTGCCGGATCGGCAGCGCGCGCCTGCTCGAACAGCGCGTCCAGCTCAAGCTGGATCAGGCGCACGCCAAACGTGTCGCGCAGCGCCTCGGCGTGGGGAATGCACGTCTCGAACCCGTCCGGATGTACGCCGATCCGCCCGATGCGCGCGCCCCGCAGCGCCCGGCGCGCCCGTCCGGCGCGGGCCAGCGCCGCCAGCCGATCCAGCGCCGCCGGGTCGTCGGGCGGGGCGTAGATCGCCTCATAAACGCGGCCCGCCCGCTTCAGCGCATGCCCGCTGAGCGTGATGCCACACAGCGCGTTGGAGCGCAGACGCTCGCCGG
Organism: Anaerolinea sp.; assembly: GCA_020725705.1. Taxonomy (GTDB): domain Bacteria; phylum Chloroflexota; class Anaerolineae; order Aggregatilineales; family Aggregatilineaceae; genus DYGX01. Next base: position 4,171 of record DYEN01000149.1, on the reverse strand, counting down.
TGCGCGGCTCCGGGGGTGCCCACAGCGCCAGCGGCGCGTCGACGCCCTCTGCCAAAGCCGCGCTGAGCGTGCTGTCGACAAAGGTCGCGTGGAACACCAGCAACGCGTCGAGCGGCTCGCCGGACAGCGCGCTGATGGCTGCCTGCGCTTCGTCCTGCGTAGTAATCAGCGCCTCGCTGCCCGCCACGGCAAACCCGGCGGCTTCCAGCGCGGCACGCATCCGGTGCGCGGCCTCAGCCGCCAGGGGTATGTCGAACGTCGTGCGGGCGATAGGCGCGAAGCCCACGCGCAGCGTTGTAAGAGGTGGCGAATTGCTCACAGAGTTCCCTCGTTTACCTCGTAGAAGAATGCATCGAGCGCCAGCGCCGCCGCGCCCACGATACCCGCCTCATCGCCGAAGGTGGGCGGGATCAAGCGGACCCGCTCGCCTAGGCCGGCGAAAGCATGGCGGCGCAGCGTCTCCCGCACCGCGCCAAACAGGACATCCGCGCCCTCGGCGAACAGACCGCCGAGGATGATCAGCTCCGGGCTGAGCGTGTTGACCAGGTTGGCCAGCCCCAGCCCCATATAGCGCGCCCGCTCGTTCAGCAGATCGAGCGTGATCGGGTCGCCTTCGCGCGCCGCGTCGAAGATGCGCTGCATCGGCGGGCGATCCGCAGCGGCCAGGTGCCGCGCCAACGCCCCCTGCGGATCGCGTGCCGCCAGCATCGCCGCGCGCCGGGCAAACGCCGCTTCGGAAACCAGCGTTTCCAGGCAACCGGTGCTGCCGCAGCGGCACGGCTCGCCGCCGTCCGCCAGCAGCGTGACGTGCCCGATCTCGCCCGCGCCGGCGCCACCGCGATACACCCGGCCATCGACCACGAATCCCGCGCCCACGCCCACCCGCGCGTAAACAAACGCCAGCACGCCGACACCCTGACCCGCGCCAAAGAGCGCCTCGGCCAGCGCCATGCCGCGCACGTTGTTGTCGACGCACACCGGCAGGCGCAATCGCTCCGCCAGCCGATCCCGCAGGGGCACGTCGCGCCAGCCGAGATTGGGCGCCAGGATGTTAACCCCGCTGGCCTGGTCGACCCGGCCAGACGCGCCCACCCCCACGCCGAGCAGCGCCGCGCGGCCCGCGCCGTCCTGCGCGATTGCGTCTTCCACCAGCGCGACGATGGCATCCAGTACCTGATCGGCGGGCTGTTCGGGGGCATGCTCCAGCACGCGGGTGTGCAGCGGGCAGCCAAGCAGATCGCACACCGCGACGCGCACCTGCCCCACGCCAATATGCACGCCGATCACGCGGCGGGCACCGGGCACCAGCCGCAACGCCGTGCGCGGGCGCCCCACGCCGCGCTCCCTCGCTGGCAGCGCGGTAAGATCCGCCTCGGCGACAACACCCTGCGCCAGCAGCGCGGCGACCAGATTGGTGACGGTGGTCGAGGAAAGACCGGTATGCTCGGCGATCTGCACGCGCGAGACGGGGCCATAGCGCAGCAGCGTGCGCAGCACGGCCCGGCGGTTGTGCGCCTTGAGCGCGCTGCCAGTGTGCCCGGTGTGCGGTCGGGGATCCATGCGGCGCCTGCTCCGAATTAATTTCTTCGACGGAAAAATTAATTAGCTCCACTATACGCCCGTTTGGCGGGCACGTCAAGCGAGGCAAAGCGCAACAGGGCAGCCCGGCGGGCCGCCCTGCTCTGCGTGCCGTCTTGTCGCGCGGCGCCTAGACCAGCCGCTCGCGGATCGCCGCGCTGGCGTAGTCCAGCACGGAGACGACGATAGCAATCGCCAGCACCGCCACGCCCGCCTGGTTGTAGCGCAGCAGGTTGATCTGCTGTTGCAGCAGAAAGCCGATCCCGCCGCCGCCCACGAAGCCGATGATGGTCGACATGCGCACGTTGATGTCCCACCGGTACATGGTGAAGGCGATGTAGGGCGGCACGATCTGCGGCCAGACGGCGTAGACGATGGTTTGCAGCCGGTTGGCGCCGGTCGACTGGATCGCTTCGATCGGCCCGGCGTCGATGTTCTCGACCTGCTCCGAATAGAGCTTGCCGAGCGCGGCGATGGAATGCAGCGTCAGGGCCAGCACCCCCGCAAACGGTCCGACGCCCACCCAGATCACGAACACGATGCCCATGATCAGCGGCTCGATGGAGCGCAGCGCGTTGAGGATGGTGCGCGTGGTGTTATAGATCGCCATGCCGAGCGGGAACGAGGTATGCGCCCCGGCCAGCCCGCCGGCCAGCCCGCCCAAAACCGCGCCCATCAGCGCCGCCTGCGCGATGTAGACGCGGATGCTGATCGGACCCAGGTCCATCATGCGGGCCGACGGCGGGCGCTCGTCCACGATGGCGCGCAGCAGGTCCAGCACATACGCCGCCACCAGGAAGGTGATCACCGCCCCAACGATGAACAGCGCAGAGCGAACCGCCTGCTCGGCGCTGACGTCTTCGCGGCGACGCCGGCGCAGCGCCACCGAGGGCCGGTCGAACACGCGCTCGTAGATCAGGACCAGCGTCTGCCCGCCCATCAGCGCCGCGACGATCGCCGTCAGCAGGCCGAGCAGCACCGCCTGCGTGCCGATCAGCGCCGTGAATGCGAGCAGAATCGCCCCGCCAAGCGCGCCGAGCACCGCGCCGAGGATGTTGCTGAGCGGGGCCTGGATGCCGCGCAGCGCCGTTGCCGACCACGTCGCACCGATGGACGCGAGCACCAGCGCGCCGCCCAGCGCCGCGAACCACTCGATGGTGAGGTCGACAAGCTGGCCGAGCGTCCCCAGGAAGTGACCGAGGTAGCGCGTCAGGCTGCCGGTGAGCTGCCCGCCGATCCAGACAAACAACCCGCCCAGCGCCCCCAACACCATCACCACCACGAGCAGCAGCAGGAAGTTCATGACCAGCCCGCGCACACGGTTACCCGTTCCATCCAGCGTCAGCCGGTCTGACATACGCGCGACCGCGCCAAAGGCGGCGATCGCCACCACCGGGCCGAGCAGCCCCAGCCACAGCCCTTCGCCCCAGCCGACGGTCATCCGCCCCAGCGGGCCGAGCAGCAGATAGCCGAGCAGACCGCCCACCGGCAGCAGCACAAACCCGACCAGCACATTCCCCAGCGGAAAATGAATCTGGCGCATCAGGTTGCGCGCGGCCAGGAAGCTGATCGCAATCGAGATCGGCACGGCGAGCGTGGTCGCCATCAGCGCCAGGAAGATCGTCTCGATCATCTTCTCGATGACCGTGTTGGTTGTCTGGCTCAGGCGCGGCCAGCCGGCCGGCGAGATGGTCTGAATCTCCAGCGGCAGCGTCTGATTGCTGATCCCGCGCCCGCGCGGCACCTTGACTTGTACGTTGAAATAGCCGCTATTGTCGACGTCGAAGACCGTCTCTTCGGACACCGTGCCGTCTTTGCGCACCAGCTTGAAGGGCAGCGTCTGATCGTTGTCGCGCCGGATGCGGATGCTGGCAATTGCGTTGGCGGGCAGGTGGAAACCTTCGACGGTGACGACGTCGTCCGGATCCGCACAGCTCGGCGAGAAGACGACATACGCGTCGCCGTCGAGGTCATCGCGGCGTGTGGGAGCCGCCTCGCCTTCGGGGCAACCGATGCCAAACGGCGCCTGATAAATCTTCTGCGTGCGATCGCGCGCGAAGAGGTCCGGCGAGAGCAGCTCGCGCAGCGCGCGGGTCACCGACGCCTGGCGCGTCGAATCCTGGACTTCATCCAGGCTGATGTCGGTTACGTTCCAGCCGTAGGCGTAGATCACCACGCCGGCAGCGATGGCGAGCACAACCAGTAGGCGGCGCAGCGCCGAACGGGACGACGGGGGTGTGGCATTCTCGTTCATCATCGTCATCCCCTCACGCAATCTCGACGCGCACAGCGTCTTCGCCGTAGATGTCCTTGAAGCGCTTATCGTCAATCTCGTCCGGATCGCCGTCAAACTCGATACGGCCGTCTTTCAGCGCGATGATCCGGTCGGCGTAGGTGCGGGCCAGGCTCAGGAAGTGCAGGCTGCACAGAATGGTGATGCCGTCCTCGCGGTTGAGCTGTTCCAGGTACTTCATCACCGAATGCGAGGTGGCGGGGTCCAGGCTGGCGACCGGCTCGTCGGCCAGCATCAACTCCGGCTCTTGCATCAGAGCGCGGGCGATCCCAACGCGCTGCTGCTGCCCGCCCGAAAGCT
>DYEN01000148.1 GCA_020725705.1 Anaerolinea sp. | reverse complement strand
CGAAGGCCGAGCCTTCCAGCCGGATATGCGCCCATTTGCGATCGGTCAGCCACGGCACATAGTCGCTCGGGCCGATGTAGACGTTGTCAGGATCGATTTTGTAGGGGAGCTGGCTGGTGACGGCATTGGTCTTGGAGATCTTCTTGCTCTCCAGGCGTTCACGCTCCAGCATGTTGTAGAAGTCCATGTTGCCGCCCACGTTGAGCTGGCTGGTACGCTCCAGACGGATGCCGCGATCGTTGAAGAGGTTGGTCAGAACGCGGTGCAGGATCGTCGCGCCGACCTGCGACTTGATGTCGTCGCCGATGACCGGCAGGCCGCGCTCGGCGAAACGATGCTGCCAGTATGCCTCGCGGCCAATGAACACCGGAATCGCGTTGACGAACGCGCAGCCGGCGTTGAGCACCTGCTCGACGTACCACTTCGTCGCCTGCTCGCTGCCCACCGGCAGGTAATTCACGACGACGTCGGTGCGGGTTTCTTTGAGAATCTGGACGATGTCGGACGTGCGGCCGGGGGCCTTGGTGATCTTCTGCTGGAGATATTTGCCGAGGCCGTCGTGCGTCATGCCGCGATGGACAGGCACGTTGAGGAAGGGCACGTCGGCGAACTTGATCGTGTTGTTCTGGCCGCTCCAGATCGCCTCGCTGAGATCTTTGCCCACTTTTTCGATGTCGATATCGAAGGCGGCGCTGAATTCGATATCGCGGATGTGGTACCCGCCCAGGTCGACGTGCATCAGGCCGGGAACGATCTCATCCGGGCTGGCATTGGCGTAGTAGTGCACGCCCTGGACGAGCGAGTTGGCACAGTTGCCAACTCCGATAATGGCAACACGGACTTTTTGTGACATGCAAAAACCTCCATCTGTGGGCGCGTGGCTGGCAGGTATCCCATGCACTCCCTGGGTGGATCCACGAAGCCACCGGGTGAGAAATCCGGACACGCGCCAGGGTACCAGCGCGGCGCACCAGCGCGCCGTGATCCGCCCGCCCGCTACAACGCGAAACGCCCGGCTCCGCCGCTGAGTTTACGGTGACACAGCGCGTGACGGCAGGTAGGCATGTGGCAGGCGAGAAAAGGACCGGCTCAGTGTACCATTCCGGCGGGCAAAGCTCAACCTGCGATTGGGGGAAGGGGAGCGGCGGGAAGCGTCAGTGGACGGCAGCCTGGCGCCGGGCGCGGCGCTGGCGGCGCCGCCAGGTGCGCATCAACAGCAAGAACATGCTGATGTCGATGACGGTGTGCGCAGCGATCGGTGCCCACAGCCCGTCGCGCCAGATCGCCAGACCGCTTAGCAGCACGCTGGCGAGCGTCGCGTAGACAAAATAGGCGGGCGTCACGCCGTGCAACGCGCCGAACAGCAGGGCGGTCAGCAGCCAGCCCAGCGCCGGCTGGATCGCACCGCGAAACAGGATTTCCTCGGGGATCCCCGCGATTAGCCCGAACATCACCGCGTGACGCGGCGATAGGGTTTGCATGTCGATGGAGCGGATGATGAGCGTTTTGATGTCTCGAAACGAGGGGACGTGCTTGAAGACCGACCACGCCGCGACCGAGAAGAACAACCCGATGAAAGCCCCCAGCGCCAGGTCCAGCGCCCATGCCTGGGCCGGGAACCACAGCGCCAGCGAGCCATCGCCCAGCACCAGCCGCCAAATGACCGCCACCACGATCATCACGATCCCAAGCAGGATGCCGTAGGTCGCCAGCACGCTCGGGCGAGTGGGGGGCGGCTCGACGGGCAGCGGGCGGGGCGCGCCATCACCCGGCTCGCGCGGATCGAACGACGGGAGTTCGCTCGTCTTGCGTTTGGGGGCATTCAAGGGTGAGACATTCATTCGCTTGCTCCGGTCAGGCCATGTTGCGACACCTGGCCGTGGGCGGCGCCTGGCTTCAACCAGTAACACGAACATTACAGGAAAACTATTGATATGATTTTAACCCGACTGCGGGTAAAAACCAACCCGCCGGCGCCATGTCAGCATATCATGAAAGTGCCTCACATGACGTGGCGTGATCCCCGCTCACCGGCGCCAGGGATATCCCCCATCTGACCTATAGCCAAATAAACCACCTAGGTGATGTAGGTCCCCCGAAAATACCTTATCGTGATGTCAGATTGTCTCAGGCAAGCTGCTCGTTAAAAACTGAGTTCAAACAGCCTCGCTGAGTCACCGCGCTTAATGAACCCCGGAAACGGATAAATGCACACTGCTGACTGCCTGCCGAAGAGACATTTATCCTATTCTAATCATAAATATATTGCAATATGGGGTCAGAGCGGGTACGATGATAGGTGCTGGTGAACGATCACCCGTGCGGCCAGCAAGCTCCCCCGCTTGCACGTGGAAAGGCGTACAATGATGGTAGCCAGATCACCCCTCACCGATTATTCGGTTGACCCCACGACTCTCTCCGAGCTGTTTGATGCTCAGGACCTTCAGGAAGTCGAGGCCCTGCTTGCCGAGCTGGCCGAGACCCAACCCGAAAGGAACGGAGAAATCGTGGACGCGACCGAGTATGCCAACAACGCCAACTTCATCCCCCCGGCTGACGCCGATATGCTGCAGTTCTACTTCCGGGACATTCGCCCGATTTCCGAGCCGATCCCGGCGGATCGCGAGCAGGCGCTGGCGCGTCTGGTTCAGGCTGCCAACGAGGCGCAGGAACGCCTCAAGAACGAGATCTCTGACGAGACGCGTGACGCGCTCGATGAAGTCATCGAACTGGGGGACGCTGCACGCCGCGAGCTGATCATGGCGAATACACGCCTGGTGATCTCCATTGCCAAGAAATACCAAGGGCGGGGTCTGCCCCTGCCTGATCTGATCCAGGAAGGAAACCTGGGCCTGATGAAGGCCGTGGACCGTTTCGATCCAGCGCGCGGGGTGCGCCTGAGCACCTACGCCACCTGGTGGATCCGCCAGTCTATCGCACGCGCCGCGGGTGATCGGGGCCGTACAATCCGCCTGCCGATCAACCAGGGGCAGCGCTGGGGACGGTTGCGCCGGGTCAGCGAGCGGCTGGCGCAGGAACTTGGCCGCGAGCCTACCTATGAAGAACTTGCCAACGAAACCGAGCTGACGGCTGAGCAGGTCGAAACGACCATGATGGCGGCCCGCGAGCCGGTCCAGCTTGATGAGCTGATCGGCGACGAGGAGAACCGCCCGCGCGCCGATCTGGTCGCCGACAAGGAGAGCGAGCTGCCCGAGGAAGCGGCGGCCCGCCAGCTTCTGGTCGAATCGATCAGCTTCTTGCTCGGCGCGCTGCCCCAGCGCGAGGCGCAGATCATCCGCCTGCGCTTCGGTCTCGATGACGGCGATCCTCACAGCATGTCGCAGATCGGGCAGTTGATGGGCTACAGCCGCGAGCGAATCCGGCAACTGCAGCACGCGGCGCTCAGCAAGCTGCGCCAGATGCAGGCCGAATATGGCCTGGGCGACTATCTCGACTAGCCCGCCACGGGCTGGTCCGAACATCTTAACTGCCACCGGCCGGGCCGCTTGTGTCCGGCCGGTTTCGTGTGCCCCAAACCCCGAAAATTACGCAGCGCGCCCCTGTTACGCTATAGTCTGTGCCGGGTTCGGTGCTGGTTCCCCGGCTGAGTATTAGTCTATTGAGGTTTTTGCGCACAGGATGTCCACGCGCAGTCGCTATTTCTATCGCCGGCAGGCAGCGCGGTGGGTGGGCCGCGCGCTGCAGTCGCTGCTGACGCGCACGACGGTGACCGGCCTCGAGAACGTCCCCCGGCATGGCCCCTATATCGCCGTCGGCAACCACCTGGCCGCCATCGAAGTGGCGCTGATGGTGGTCAACCTGCCGCACATCCCTGAACTGGTGGGGAACGGCGATGTCCCGATGGACCCTATCTTTTCCGTGCTGGCAAACTGGTACAGGTTCATCCCCATCAAGCGCGGGTATGTGGATCGGGCGGCCCTGCAAGAGGCCAGCGCCGTGCTGGAGCAGGGCCATGTCCTCGGCGCGTTTCCCGAAGGCGGCATCTGGGACGACGCGGTGCGCTCGGCGCGGCCCGGTGTAGCATGGCTCAGCCAGCGGACCGGCGCGCCGATCCTGCCGATCGGGTTTGGCGGGGTGCGCGGGGCGGTCGGGCGGATCCTGCGGCTGAGTCGCCCCCGGCTGAGCGTCAACATCGGCCCGCTGATGCCGCCGGTGCCCAACCCACGCTCGACTCGCGCGCGGCGCGCCGCGATCGACGAGGCGAGCGAAGAGATTATGGCGCGCATCCAGGCGCTGATCCCTGCTGCGCCGAACGAGCACGCTGCCGAGCCGTTGGGCGAACGCTACACATTTCGGCTGGAGATCACCGACCGCGACGGGCGCCCTGTGCCGCTTCCGGCGGCATGCGCGATCCCGCATGGCGTGGACCTGGCGTATTACTTTCACCGCCATGTGCTGCTCGAGGTAGTCTACCGCAATTACAGGCTGTCCGGTGCGCGACCGCTCGCCGATTATCCCGTGCTGACCGACCCGGCTCGCCTGCGGGACGCGCTGGGCGTCGCGCTTGATTTCTACCGCCGCACGCCGGTCTTTCTGGGTTACCGGCTGGGGTATGCGCGCGCCGAGCGCGTGGTGCAGGGACTGACCGCGCTGCATCAGGCGCTCGACTGGGCAGCGGGGCAGGGCTTCCGCGCGCGCATCGTGCCGGAGCGCACGCTCTGTCTGACCGACGGCACCGAGCGGACGTTTGTCGCGCCCAGTGTCCGGCGCGAGTATTAAGGGCTTTCCATGAATGAGCAGATCTGCCAGAAATGCCAGCGGGTCAACCCGGCAGAGGCGCTGATCTGCGTTGGATGCGGGCATCTGCTGCCGGCCAGCGAGCACAGCCGCGCCCCGGAGTCGCCGCATGCCACACAGACGCTGCACCGGCCCTCGCGCTGGGGGACGGCTTACTTTGGCGACGAGAGTGTGCTGCAGATCCGCATCCTGCACAGCGGCGCCTGTGTCGAGGCGTCGTTTCGGCGCGAGTGTGTGCTGGGCAGAGCGGCGGGCGATCTGGTGCCCGATCTCGACCTCAGCCCGCATGGCGCGCTGGCGATGGGTGTCTCGCGCCAGCACGCGCGCCTGCTGCGCCGGTTTGGCACGGTGCAAGTTGAAGATCTGGGCAGCGTCAACGGCACATTTCTCAACGGGGAGCGGTTGCTGCCCCGCCAGCCGCGCATCCTGCGCCACGACGACGAACTGATGCTTGGGCGGCTGGCGCTGCGCATCTCGTTCGAGCGCCAGCCGTCGCAGGACGGGCAACCGCCCGCACCGCCCGTGCCGGACTCCCCGTGAGGTGGGCGGCGCGCCGAGTGGGGGGTGCCTAACGTGTGCTGCGGCGGGGGGTCACGCCGGCCCGCTTCTCGTCGCGCGGACGGAAGCTAAGGCGAATCGGGGTGCCGGTGAAGGGGTAGTGCCGGCGGATCTGGTTTTCCAGATAGCGCTCGTAGGTGAAGTGCAGCAGCCGCGTGTCGTTGACGTGGAACAGGAACGTCGGCGGGTCTACGCGCACCTGCTGCGCCATGAAAATCTTAAGCGGGCGGGGCTGCTTGGTCGCCGGAGCGTGGCGCAGCATTGCCTCGCGCACGATCTCGTTCAGCTCGCTGGTAGGGATGCGCACCAGCCGTTCTTCCTGCACCTGGATGGCCGTCTCCAGCACGGTGTGGATCCGCTGGCCGGTCAGCGCGCTGACGAACAGCACCGGCACGTAGGGCATAAAGGCCAGGTCGCGGCGGATCGTCTCCATGTATTCGTTCATGGTGTGGGTGTCTTTTTCCACCGCGTCCCACTTGTTGACGACCACTACCGCGCTTTTCATCGCCTCGCGGATCATCCCGGCGATATGCGCGTCCTGCTGGGTCACGCCTTCGGTCGCGTCGATAACCAGCAGGCAGACGTCCGCGCGCTCGATGGCCTTCAAGGCGCGCAGCACGCTGTATTTCTCGACGCCGGGTTCAATCCGCCCGCGCCGCCGGATCCCTGCCGTGTCGATCAGCGTGATCGGCATTTCGTTCCAGGTCAGTGCCGTATCCACCGCGTCGCGCGTGGTGCCGGGGACCGGGCTGACGATGGCGCGTTCCTGGCCGAGCAGGCGGTTCAGCAGCGAGCTTTTACCGACGTTAGGGCGCCCGACGATGGCGATGCGAATCGACTCGTCCTCGTCGTCGGCCTGGTCGAAGGCGCTGGCGTCCGGCCGGTACGGCAGCGCCTCGACGATGGCGTCGAGCAGGTCGCCCGTCCCCGTGCCGTGGAGCGCGGACACCGGGAAGACCTCGTCCATGCCCAGCCCGTAGAACTCAAACGCATCCGCGCGGCGCTGAGGGCTGTCGGCTTTATTTGCGGCGACCAGTACCGGCTTGGCCGACCGGTGCAAGACCTCGGCCACTTCCCGATCGGCGGCGGTGATGCCCTGGATCGCATCTACCACGAACACGATCACGTCGGCGTCTTCGATGGCGATCAGGGCCTGGGCGCGGATCTCGTCCACGAAGCGCTCGCTGCCTTCTTCCAGCGGGCTGTGTTGCCCGCGCTTGGGCTGGTAGATCTCCAGGCCGCCCGTGTCCACGACGTTGAACAGTGTGCCATTCCACTCGACCTCGCCGAACAGCCGGTCGCGCGTCGTGCCGGGCACCTCGGATACCACGGCTTTGCGCTGGCCAACCAGACGGTTAAACAGCGCCGATTTTCCTACGTTGGGCCGCCCCACCAGGGCAACGAGCGGTTTTCTCATGGGATCACTGCCGGTAAGTAAGCACTGAGGATGATTTTAACAGAACCGGCAGAGGGTTGGAAGACCGGGGCTGTGCGCCCGCCAGATGGAATAAGAAAGCGGACGGGCGCGCCGCGCCCGTCCACTTTGCTCAGGGTATCGCTCAACAGGTATATCAGGTGGGGGTGGGGAGCATACGGGTTTGCGATACCCCGGTCATACCGACGGTTGCCATACACCAGCCAATCGTCTGACCACCCTAAACATATCACGGCCAAATAAAGCTGGAATTAAAAAACCATAGAAAACCGTTACGATTCCTGCCGGGCGGCGCATCACGGGCGGGGTGTGGGAGTGCGCGCCGGAGATGGGGTCGGGCTGGTGACTTCGATCGCTTCCATGCCGCCGGCGGGCGCGGTCGGCGTGGCGGCGGCGGTGAGCGGCTCCACCGTCACGCTCAGCTCCTGCGGCTGGACGCTGATGGTGAGGCCCGGAGGGGCCGCCCGGCCGTCGATCAGCGCCTGCGGGCGGACCTGATGGTTGCCGCTGCCCAGGCCGGACAGATTAACTTCGACCGTGACCTGTCCGGGTGCGGGCAGCCGGTCTTCGGGGCCGGTGATAAAGACTGTGACCGTGCCTGCCAGCCCGGAGACCCGATAGCGACTCGTGTCCAGGCCGGTGATGCCCACCGGCACGTCTTCGTATTGGCGCGTGTTGGTTTGCGGCGAGATGCGCACCGTCACGCTGATCAACTGATCCTCGGGGACGAGCCGCACACCTTCCGGCAGGACGACCGGAACCTCGACGGTGAACGTCTCCGTCCGGCCTCGCAGGTCGATCGGCGCGGTGCGAACCACGCGGTTCATACTATCGATCGCGTTGCGGTCGCCCGAAACGCCGACGGTCCGCGGGCTGAAGCTGGCGTAGCCTTCGAAGATGTAGCCATCGGGCGGCGCGCCGGTGGTCGCGGGCAGCACTTCCATCGGGATCACGTCTTCGCGTGCCTGGATGTCGACCGAGCAGATCACGCTACTCGGCGATAGCTCGACGTTCGACACGGTCCGCCCTTCGGCGTTGACCGGGATCAGGTCAAAGGTTTCGGTGAACGGGTTGCGCTTGTCACTGAGATCCATGCGGACCTCGGCGGCGCGCACGCTCTGCACGCGCTCGGCACTGCCGCGCACCACGACTTCGGTCTGGTTGCAGACCAGCTCCGAGGGATAGCTATAACCCAGGGGCGGCTCGCGCCGCACCACGACCTCAATCGGCGCGCGGGCCTCGGCTCGTGCACTGACTTCCAGCGTCAGGGCGCTGGGGCGAACGGCGACCACCGTCCCGTAGCGGGGCGAGATGATATCGGCTTCCAGCTCGACGCGATATTCGCCCGGCCCGCGCACATCATCCAGCTCGGCGGTGACGACGACATCTTCGGGAACCAGCAGCTCCCACTCGCTCTGCTGCGTGCGGATGAAGACGCTGACCGTCTGCGGCAGGGACTGCTGGTTGACCAGCACGTACCCGTCGGGGATCACGTACGTGACCTCGACCCCCTTCAGCTCGCGCTCCTCAACCGGGTTGTTCGCCATCGTCGCGGCGACCCACACCACCAGCGCCAGGAAGAGCGAGGTCAGCATCCAGCCCAGATTGCGGCCGATGGTTTGCAGCAGAGCCGAGTCACGCATGATCAGTCCGTCGCCTCTCTCCTGACCGGCACGCGGCGGCTAGGCCGCTTTGCGCCCGCGCCCGGTGTCGTCGCGATCCTGGCGCAGGCGGGCGATCTCGTCGCGCGCGCGGTTGATCAGGGCGGTCCACGGCCAGGCGTGCGCCTCTTCGGGACGGTCGTTGGTGTAGAACGCGCTGAGGATGGTGCGCAGGCGGTTGGCATCGAGCCGGCGGATCATCCGGCCCCGGTTGGCAACGGAGATGCGCCCGGTTTCCTCGGAGATGATGACGCACAGCCCGTCGGAAACTTCGCTGATTCCCAACCCGGCACGGTGGCGCGTCCCCAGTTTGCGATCCGTGAGCTGGCGTCCGGACGACAGCGGCAGCACCGAAGCTGCGCTTGCCACGCGCCCATCGCGAATGATCACCGCGCCGTCGTGCAGTTCGGTCTTCGGCCAGAAGACGGTCAACAGAAGCTGGGGACTGACCTCTGCATTAAGCGGCACGCCGGTGTTGATGAATTCTTCCAGCGAATCGTTGCGCTCCAGCACGATCAGCGCGCCATGACGGCGCTCTGACAGGCGGGCCGCCGCCGCGCAGATCGCGTCGATCACCTGCTCATCCGCCGTGTAGGTCGGCGCGCGGCTGAAGAGGTTGCTCAGGCCCGTGCGCCCGACCCGTTCCAGCGCACGGCGTAGCTCGGGCTGGAAGATGATGGGAATGGCAACGACGGCGGCTGTCACGAGGTTGTTAAGCAGCCAGCGGAACGCCACCCAATCGAGGATCGAGGCGAAGAAGCCGATGACCAGGATCACAACCAGCGTGCCACGCAACAGGGGGACAGCCTGGGTTCCCCGCATCATCAGGCCGACGGCGAAGATGATCGCCGCGACGACCAGCACATCCGGCACGTCGCTCCACCGGAAGGTCTGAAGCGTCCAGATCAGTCTCATGGTCCCGCTGTGCCGCCTCGCGTCAAGCGCGCTCTTATTTCACATTCCCCCCACGCATCGCGATCGTGCCATCGACTTCGTACAGATGGTTTCATCCTTGCTCGCCACTCTCAGTGTGCCACTCACAATACACCATTAGCCGCTCAGTTGCCTCAACAGCCGTTTGTAATCCTCGACATGCTCTGGGTTCAGTGCGATGATGCGGCGGATAGTCACCAGCGCGTCGTTGTGCATGCCCACTTCAAGCTGAAGCTCGGCCAGCGTGTCAAGCTGCTCGACGGCTTTCTCCAGGTTGCCCGTCTGGCGATAGACCGCCGCCAAGCGCGACCGCAGCGCCATATCCTGCGGGTAGCGCGTGACCTGTTCTTCCAGCACTTTGATGATCTGGCCGGCGCGGCGCTGGCGGGCATAGACCCGCAACAGACCGTCCAGCTCGCGCACCGCCGAAACCGGATCGTTGAGCTTGTAGTTCAGGTCCACCAGCATCCGGCGCGCGCGCTCGTCGTTCGGGTCGAGCTTGCGGATTTGCTCGTAGGTGCGCATCGCCTGGCGCAGTTCGAACCGGCTGACGTCGATATCGCCCAGGCGGTGCAGGATATGCACCACCTTCTCGGTTGGGGCGTTGACGCGCTCGGCAAGCTGGATCGCGGCCTGGTACGTCGCATGCGCGGCGTCCAGGTCCGCCAACTGGTAGTACGCGTCGGCCAGGTCGATGTGCTGGTTGAGAACCTCGTCCCACCGCTCTTCTTTTTCCAGCAGATCGATCAGGCTGTGGTGAAGCTTGACATCCATCGGCGCGATCTTCAGCGCTTCCTGCAGGATCTCGGCGGCGCGCTGGACATCGCCGCGCATCAGGTAAACGTTGGCGACCAGGTCGTACTTGATGATCGCTTCTTGGATGTTCTCGCGTTCCAGCAGAATCTGGCCGATGCGGTAGTGAATCGGCAGGTAGTCCGGGGCCGACTCGAGCAGGTAATGCGCCTGGTCCATCGCCAGCGTGTACAGCCCGTTACGCATATACTCTTCGACCAGGTTCAGCCCTTCGGTGACGCGGTCGTTGATGTACGGCACAATGCTGATGAGCGATTCCGGCTCTTCGAGCGTGATCGCCTCTTCAAGCTGGCGGCGGGTTTTGGCGATGCGCTGCTTCCAGTTCGGCCCGGTTAGCAGCTCTAGGAAGCGCTCGTTCATATTGCGGAGTTGCTGGTCGTCGGCTTCGTCGATGCTGGCCGTCAGCCGGTCGTAGATGGCGCCAAGCTGCGCGGCCTCGTCGGGACGCATCGCCTGCCCGGTGTCGACCAGGCGCAGCGTCTGAGTCAGGTAGTAGGCGGCGGCGCGGTGGTTGCGCTGAGCGAAGTGTGCCAGGCTGAGAGCCTGCATCGCGCCTGGGGCCAGCAGCGGGTCTTTGCCCGCTTCTTCCAGGGCGCGCACGGCGTCCTTGGTCTGGTTGAGGTCCAACAGCAGCACGCCCAGGTTGATGTAGACACCCGGATGCCGGAAGCCGGCATCCAGCGCGCGCCGGTAGGCTGCCACCGCCTCTTCGACCGCGTCGACGCGCTGGTACTCAATCGCCTGCAGCACGTGTATGCCGCCGTCGTCGAGTTCATTCGCCTCGAAGACGGCGGCCGCCAGCGCGGCCAGCCCGTTCTCCATTGCCTCGCCGAGCGGCCCGCGCGGATCGTCGGTCTCCGTTTCTTCCTCTGCCAGCACAGAGGCGTCGAAGGCGCGCTCGCGGCGCGTTACGCTGCCCGGCTCGTGATCTTCGAGCACATCGGGCGAGATCAACTGGCCGGTGTTCAGGGCGTGCAGCGTGTTGAGCGTTTGCGGGTGGTTGGGGTCCAGCCGCAGGGCGCGCTGGACGGCCTGTTCCGCGATGTCGGGACGGTTGGCGCGCTGGAAGGTAAAGGCCAGCGTCAGATACTCGCGGATCGCAGCCCGGCGCTGTCCGGTGCGCTCGTAGGCCAGCGCCAGCCGCTGGTGGATCTGAACCAGGCCGCTGGTTAGCTGGGTGGCCCGTTCCCAGTTGGCGATGGCTTTCTCCAGGTCTCGCTGAGCCAGATAGAGTTCGGCGACGTTAATATACTGCTGGGCCGCTTCCTTGAGCCGCCCCAGCCGCTCCAGCACGTCGGCACTTTTCTCCAGCGGGATCGTGTCGTCCGGCGCGAGTTGGTGCGCGCGGGTGTAGACCTTCAGCGCGTCTTCTAGCCGCCGTGCCTGAAGCAGCGCCAACCCCAGGCTGTTGTGCGCCGCCGGGTCGTCCGGGAATTCCTGAACGGCACGGCCATAGGCGGCAATCGCCCGGTCCCAGTGCTGGTCCCAGGCGGCGCTGTGGCCGGCGTTCATCGCCTGTTCGTAAATGTGACGGTTCCCTGCCATCTCGCGCTCAATCCTCGGTGGCTGCGGCTACGCCTGAACGTCGTACCGTCTGAAAGGGATCGGCTTACTCCTGTCCCCGAATCACTTGAACGATCTTCTCGAATCGCTGGCGCGATTTCTTGGTGAGCTGCCCGGCGTCTTCCAGCAAATAGACCAGAATGCCCTTCTGCGCGTGCAGGCGGTTTTCTGCCTGCGGGAACAGCCGCGACTGCGGGCCGTCGGCCACCTCGTCGGTGATCTCCT